>NZ_JAGYFX010000007.1:0-116079 GCF_019946615.1 Pseudomonas sp. BF-R-01 | reverse complement strand
CCCCCCCTTCCCGCCACCCTTCCTGCCGACAATGACTTCGCTCATACAGGAATCGCCTCTGCCCAGGTGCCGATGGCGACCACGCTGGAACCGACCAACATGTGACCGTAAACAACAGGCACGGGGAGGCCTTGCTGCGTGGAGTTGAACGCGCCGTTGAACAGGTAGCTGGGTTTGTTTTCGGTGCTGGATTGTTCTTGCTGGCTTGGGGCTTTTGGTACCGGCGAAAGCATCTGCACGACGCCGCCAAGCGTCATTGCAATACCTACCGGCATCAGCGCCTGAAATCCGGGAATGAACGAAGCAACGATCAGAACTACGCCCAAGATCGTTTGAAATAGGCCACTGTTTTTGCTACCTGAGATGACCGGTACAACGCGAATCTCAGTCGCTCCGCTCATGGTCAAGCGATCCTCGCCGACGTTTTCTCGGTTGCGGAAAATCGCGTAACGCATGCCAAGGCGAGCCTGGTTGCGAATAAATTCTTCGAACCCGTCGACCGTATGCTTTAGGGCGTTGAAAGCTTCTTGTACTGAGCCGGTTTCGAGCAGGTAGTCCTTCTGCCGCCAGAACTTTTGGGCCAGGCTTCCAGAAAGCTTAATGGTGGCCATAGACCGACGACTGACTACATCGCTCATACTTTTCTCCGGGCAATAAAAAACCGCCCGGAGGCGGTTTGTTTGTTCTGCCCTGACTACAGGCAGCGATGAAGTGACTCGGTAACCTTGCTGCGACCGACCTGCTGCCAGGCCATTCGCTGATAAAGCTTAACTGTGCTTCCATTCGCGGATCGCTTGATGTCGAGGACATCATTCGTCTGACCGTTCATATCGCTACCAGAGACGAGTCGATATCCGTCTACTGTTTCACTCATCGTGGCCGTCGACTGGTACTCCTGCCATTCCGGGTAGATGCAGAGCGCGACTGATTTCGGGTCCTTGCTTGTTTCTTTTGACACCGACGGCTCGCCTTTGAGCAAGTCACCAGGGGTTGTGCACCCTGCAAGCGCGATCAGTGCCAGGGTGATTAGAGTTCTTCGCATGCTGAGCCTCCATGGGTTTTGGCGACTCTACCAGTGAAGATGCGCAGAAAGACAGGACCTACCCGCGATAGCGCATGATGTGGGTCGTGCACTCACGGTAGGCGCGACCGTAGACTTCTTTGCAGCTCAGGCGGCCGTAAAGGTGATGCAGCAGAACATCACCCTCCAGCCAGATCGCGCCATGGCACGGTGTGGGGCTACCGATCGCCATGACGATCAGATCACCCTGCTCTGGCGTATCGACCGGGACAAAACCAGTCTTGGCGAAGTTATCGACATACAGGTTCTCGCCGTTGTGCCACCAATCATCCTTGCGATGAAAATCCGGCAAAATGATGCCGAGCTCTTGCCGATAGTAGTCACGGACCAGGGTGTAGCAGTCGATCGCGCCGTGGACGAACACACGTCCTTCCAACGGCATCTCACCGGCGGCCGGCATCTCATGCCAGGTTGCGGCGCCACCCTTCAGTCCGACAATCCACCACTTCATCCGGCTGGCCGCATGGCTCGCCAAATCGTGCAGGCTGGGTTCCGGCCCGCAATCTGGGTGCGAGTGCACAATGGCCACGATGTCACCCAGATCCTCGGCGGCGGCGTAGTCTTCCGGGTGCAGGATAAAATGATCAGGCTCTTCTGACTGGTTTCGGCACGGGATGTAGCGTGGCTTGCCGCGCACGGCGACGACCAAGCCGACAGCCTCGCGCGGATACTCGGTGCGAGCATGCACCTCGGCATCATCCCGGCATTTATTCAGCAGTTTGGTCATGGTCAAAGCCTCGGTACGCGTGCGATCCCGGGGAAGCCGCCAAACGGCAACTCGCCATATTCGCCAAAGCGCTTCTTGCAACCGGTCATGGTTCGGCTGCATTGGTCCTTGGCTGGGTCGTTGGTGGGGTTGTTGGCATAGTCCGCCACAGGGCCGCCGGCGTAGCCACACTCGCCTGAGCGGTACGCCCAAAGACAAGTTCCGGCCACCACTTGGCGCCGCGGCAACTTCACACCTTGCAGGTCGAGCGGCGAGCCAAGCTCGAACTCGATGGCGGCCGGCGTTTCGTTGACCTTGCGTGTGATAAACCACGTTTCGATCGGATACTCTTGAGCCGCATCAGCCGTTGGGTTTCCGCTAGCAAAGTTCACCGCGTCCAGGTACTTGACCAGCGTGCGGCGGCGCTTCAGCTTGATCCCTAGCAGGTCATCGTATTGCCTGCACAGCGCCGACACCGCACCGCCGAAGTTGCCGAGCTGAAGCTTTGGGCGGGCCGGAGACCCTTGGCTTGGCGTTCCAAACTCCACCGCCTGAAGCGGCCACGGGGTGTAAGTATTGCCCTGCCACACCACCGAACCCCGTGTTTCGTTGACGCCCGAGTGGAAGCGCAGCGTCTGGTCAGGAAGGATCAGCTCGAAGCCTTCCCAGATCGACATGCCTGTTGCCAGTGAAAGCTGACCTTGAAGAGTGGTCATTCGTAAACCTCCTCAAAGGTCGCGGACAGGCCATCAACGCCGAGGGCGATGTTGGTGCGCACCCACTCACGGCAAACAAAAACCCCGATCAATTGACCGGGGTGCGTGTAGTTGAAGGATTCGATTGAGCCTCTAGCGCCAAGAAAGGCGTCGATGACATCAATCTCCGCCTTGGCCCGCTTAAACATCAGCGAATACTTGCGTGGCTGTCGGTTGATTCCGGCTCCTTGCCGCTGCTCGTATCCGTCGCCGAACTTGATGACCTTGACGGTTGGGGTGATGGTTTTGGAGGCGTCATATGTTGCCCGCCATGTGAATGCCAGCATGCTGCCTCCTTAAGCGAGTTGCCCACCATTACGGCGTGCGGTTGCGATTTCCTGACGGCATACGACTTTGATGGCTTCGGCCAGACGCGCCGGATCAGGTGAGGTGCCGCCACCTTCGGAAGCGTCAACCGTAACGCTGACGTTGACCGTGCTGGAGCTGCCGCCGCCTCGAACACCGAGACGACCTTGAGAGTCGCGAGCCAGCGGTACGATCGCCTCCTCACCGGCCTCGCCCATCACGCCGGTTTTGCCATTGGCCATACCGAACGCAGTTGGCTTGCTGACAATGCTGTTGGTGAATGCGCCGCCATCAGCGAACATCTGCACGCCGCTAGACCAGGCGCCACCTTTGGCTTGCGGGAAGTAGGTCGAGGAGTAACCAGCCTGAGTAGAGCCAGCCGAAGTAGCGCCTCCACCGAAGTAGGAGCTCGCCGCGTTGGCAGCCAGACCGAACAACCCACTGAGCGCCGACGAACTTGCCTGCCGCGTTGCGATACGCGCCATGTCAGCAAGAACCGACTTGGCGAAGTCAGCAAACGACAGCTTCCCGGTCATGGCGAAGTTGACGACTGCGTCTTCCATTGAGCTGAAGGCATTGGTGAACAGGCTCTTCGTCTGCCCGGCAATGTCTTTCGCCGATTCCAGGTAGTTTTGCCATGCTGACGACGCGCCGGCGCTCCAGTCACCCTGGGCCGCCGTCATGTCGTCATAATTGGCCTGAACCGTGTTGTGCAGATCCTGTTGCGTGGCCTTCAGCGCTTTCAGCTTCTGGTTGTACTCGTCAAGACTCATGCCGCGCGAGCCATCACCATACTGATTGGCCAGGTCAAGCTTTTGCTGATTGATGCGGTCGTCGATACCGTTCTGCTGATCCGTCAGTCCACGTTGTCGATCGCCTTGATCAAGTCCAGAGGCCGCCCGCAATCCTTGCTGCCGAAGTGTCTCAACCTGTTGCTGAAGAGCGCTGGTGTAGGTATTGACCGCCAGAGTCTGCTTGCGCAGCCGACCTTCTTCATTGGTCGCGATGATTGCCAGTTCGCTGTCGCTATCCTGTTGCGCCTTGACCATGGCGGAACGTGCATCCGAGATCTTTTGATCAATCTGGATGACCTGCGCCGCTGTTGTGCCTTTCTTGGCCTTGGCTTCTTCGAGGGCATCGATTTCAGACTGGTAGCTCTGAGCAACTTCGCTGGCTTGCTGTTTCAACAGGCTGACGCGCTGCTCGGTGTAGCTGGCCTGAGAGATAACACCAGCGCGCTGTGACGCTTCGAGTTCTTTGTCCGCATTTTTGTAATAGGCCAGAGTTTCGGCCAGTACGTTTTTCGCGTTGTTGAACCCGGTCAGGTCAACGCTGCCCGCGGCAGCCTTCGGGTCCTTGAACTTGTCGTTGAGGTTCGCCATGTTCTTGGCGACTGCTGCAGGATCAAGCCGAGAATCCTTCGGATCGACCTTGCGGATATCGTCCAGACTTTTCTTGTAGTCCTTGATCGCCTCGGCGCGTTTCTGCTCGTTGGTCAGCGATGACTTCGTCAGCGCGTCGACTTTCGACATCGCTGTTACCGCATCGCGCTGTGCTTTGGCCTGCTCGCCATCGTACTTCGCGATATCGGCCGCAGCAGCCTTCTGGTCCTCCAGCATGTTGAGCTGGTCTTGGTAGTACTCCACCATGACCTGCTTGTCCTGGAACAACCCAACGCTTCCCGCTTTCGCGTTATCCAGGCTACGTTGCGCGAAGAAGATATCGAGATCCAAATTGGCTCGGCCAATATCTTTAAGCCTGTCCGCCGCGCGCGCTACCGCGTTGTAACCCTTCTCCCAGAAGCTGAGATTTTCGAGAATTTTCGGCGTGCGCTCATTGATAGCGTCCGCATACTGCTCAGTAGCAAGCTTCACTGCTCCCGCGTGATCGCCCTGCTTCTCCAGCGCAGCGATCTGCGAGTAAACCGAGGCGGTCAGGTAATGGTACTGCTCGTTCAAAGCAGCGGAAGCCTTGACCGGGTCATCAGCCAGCTTCGAAAACTCAGCGACCGTTGCGCTGACAGCTTTACCGGTCGCTTCCTCCATAGACACCGCCGCCTGGGTGATGTCTGCAAAGCTTTCGCCGGCGATCTTCCCGTTACCGGCCAACAGAGCCAACACTTCGGCCGCTTGGCCAGTGCTGCCAACGGTGGCGCTCACCTGCCGAGCCATAAGGCCAAGTTGATCAGCGCTTACACCGGCGAAATTTCCGGTAAGTACGAGCGATTTGTTGTAAGCGTCCTGCTCTTCGCTGCCCTTATAGTAGGCAAACCCCAGCGCAGCAACTGCGGCTGTTACCAAAGCGATCGGGGCAAGCACGGCCAGCAGGCCAGCGGCGGAAGCGCCGGCACCTGCACCCAACTGAGCGACAGCACGAACGCCACTGCCCCAGTCGCCCGACGACAGAGCATTGCCCAATTGGACGACGTTTTCCTGCGCCTGACGAGTGCCGAGTTTCAGCTTATCGAAACCGGTGGCGGTTTTTTCGAGCTTGGCGTAATCCTTGTCGATCTTGCCCAGCGCCGAGTTGTACTGGTCCTGACTGATGCGTCCGGCATCGAGGTGCTTGCCCAGCTGTTCGACTTGAGTGTCCAGCTTGGAGATTGCAGCCTTGGCCGGATCAATAGCACCGAGCAGGCTGTTCAGCGCCTTCTGCTCATCCAGTGTCGACTTGGCCAGTGCGATTTGTTGCTTATCGAGCTGGGCGGTAATTTGGGAGAATTCCGCCTCACCGTAAGCTCCAGTCTGGGTGAGTTTCGCCAGGCTTTCGCGCTGCTTGGCAAGTTCCTGCGTGGAGGTCGCGCCTTTCGACAGCGACTTCTCCAGCGCCTCCATCTCTTTCATCAGGCCGACGGCAGACTGCTCTGCCCGCTCGCCGGACTTGGTCAGCTTGTCGAGATCGGTCGCAGCCTGAGCAGCATCGGCGGAGTCGACCTTGATGCCGAGTTCTGCAATGTTCATCGACTCACCTTGAATAAGTGCCCGTGATTACGGGCTGTTGTCGCGTGCGTCGGCCATTACCGCGATGGCTTCCGACTCCATGACACGGATGTCCTGGAACACGCGCGAGCGGTCCTTTGCAGGGATGCCGACGAGTTTCATCACTTCTGGCAGTACACCGTAATCGAGACCGGTCGCGCCGCATGCGCCTGTACGCCACTGGGTCCACATCGAATCCATGACGAGGAAGGATTTCCAGTTGTCCGGCCAGACTTCGAATGTGTCATCGACGTCCGACGGAGAAAGGCCAAACACTGAAAGAACGCCCTCCGCAGCCACCGGCTCGTACAGTGCGCGTGCGGCGTCGGTCAGTTTCCCAAGCGAGCCTTCCCAAAGGCTTCGCTATAGGTCTTCACAACCGAATCTGAAACACCGATACAGCTCTTCACCAGAGCGGTGATTGATTCGTCGTTGAGTTCATCGTCGAACCCCCAAGCCACAACCAGATCCTTTACTTGATCAGCGCCCTGCTCAACTTCCGCTGCGGTTACGTCTGCAAGGGTTGGCTGCGTGCCCTTGAATCGCTCGCCGATGGCTTCCGCCTTTACTTTCCAGGAATCAAACAGCTCAGCCAGCGCTGTACGGTCGCGGTACTTGAACGTAAACGGCACCATGGCTGGATTGCCGCCTACCTGCGGGATGGCCACATCGACAGTGAACGTCGGTTTCGGCGCGATGGAAAACTTTGCCATGTGGATTCCTTACGACAGGTAGCGAGTAGGTGCGGCCTGCAAGGCCAGGGAGACGGTGCGAGTCAGAAGATTGTTGCGGGAGACCGCAGGCTGAAGCGAGAACGAGGTGTAGGCGCCGTAATACAGCTTGTCTGTGCCAGGTAGGTTCAGACGGGCGGCCTGCATAGACTTCGCAGCATCGGCGGCTGTAACGACGGCCACATACGGAAGAGTCGGGTCATCGGCGACAGTCAGCACCATGCTGGCGGCGGATTTGTCGGTAGGCAGTTGGCGGCCTTGCTGGTCTTCAAGGAAGACGATGTCAGCGTAGTTCTGCTCGCCGCCGGAGAAGGCCACATCGGTGATCTGCGGGATTTGCGCCCAGGTCAGAACCTTCGTCAACGTGCCCACGCCAGAGCCAGCCGGGAAGATTTGGGTGCTGGTGGTGTCGATTGCTTCCAAGGTAATCGCGGTCGCGGTCGCAGTCTTAACGCGAACCACCTTGCCATTGAGTGGGGTCCAGCCAGAGGCGATCTGCACGATATCACCGGTCACCAGCGTGGCGCCGACAACGGTGCAGATGGCTTCGGAGGCGTTGGAGATGGCAGAGAAAGGGAGCGCTGCAGCGTAGGTAGCGGCATGCTCGAACGTCGCGCCATTCGGGAGTTTGTAGCCCATGGGGTTTTCCTCTTTGCAGAAATGACAAAACCCGCTCAATGGCGGGTTCTGGGTTTGCCCAACGGGCGAATTTTCGGTGTTGCTATCCGACGTTCATGTTGCTTCGGTACTCATCGAGCGGGATACCAGACTTTGAACCGACGACTGCACCGGCGAGCCCGCATTCTGGACAGCACGCGTGCTTGCCCTCATACCACCGGGTGATGTCAGTCGGGATCAGCCACAGTCCACAACCAGTGCAAAGGCACTGGTCACTGGCATCGATTTCCGCTCGATTATCCCAGCAATGGTTGTCTACCATCTCGCCCAAGACCTGCAATCGCTGCTTTCTGCTTTCATCCATCGTGAACACCCTTTCATCATTTCTCAGGGGATTCTACCTGCGTCGATCAGTTGGTGTCGGCTCGGTAAAGGAGCGACACGGGTACGGTGAAGGTTGTGTCGTCTGGGATGCCAGGGCCTTGATCAACTGGGCTCATGGTCACCACCGTCAGCGCCTCCTTCGTGTTCCGCTCGTACAGCGGAAACAAGACTGCGATCTGGTCGGCCAGCGCGCCGGCAGCACTACGATATTTGCCCGATGGCGTCACTATGCTGACCTGAAACACGCCGGTGTACAGCTTGTGGTCGCCGCCCAGCGTGTTGCTCGCAGTGTCGGCCGGCAGCGTGAACGCCTTCAGGTAGGTTTCGCCATCGACCGGCTTGTAGGCCTCGTTCTCGACAACGACCTTCAGAGGTACGGACAGCGTTTTCGCCCAGGCGATAAGCTTTTTCTCGTAGATCGAGGCGATGATGTTGTGGCTCATATCTGGTTGTTCCTGATGGCCTCCTGCACGATCTGCTGAAAGCTGGCCACGGTGATCCGGACCATCCCGCCGGGCGCCTGTGTCGAATGACCGAACTCGAGTGGGATCGCATACGGCAGGTTGTTGATGAGGTACGCAGTCTGTCCTGCGGTGAAGTCGCTGACCGCGGAGACCAGTGCAGCGATGGTCTCCTGCCCGCCCGGGTCAACTTCGTCAAACATGACGTTCTCGACGACATCAATTGAAAGGTGCCAGTTCGCCCGAAACCGCCCGCCTACGTAACCGTCAGGCGCACGGACGTCCATGCCGTCGTTCAGCTTGCGCCCGGGTTTGAGCCGGCCAGCCTTTGTCAGATTGTCCGGATCGTTGCGCAGGTCGCTGTTGTGATCGTCCACGGCTTTGTTGTACTGGCTGGCCACTGCGTTCTGCGCCCAGATCTCGGGATTGCCCACTGGAGACATGCGGATGACGCTGCTACCGACCTCGATGATGATCTCGCGCAAACTGGCGTCGATGGCTTCGGTGGCCTGGGCAGCGAATTCGGCGAGGCTCAACGCGAAGCTGCCGGACTGGCCGGAGCCGGCGCGGCTCATGACCGCACCTGCAGCTCGTACAGGATCGGAGTACCCGCGGGGTTGATCTCTTTCAGTGGAGGGACGATTGACCAGGTACGGCCTTGAACGATGACCTTGTTTAGTAGCCCAGGCACCCACGCCAACCCCTGCGCGGCGATCTTGAGCTTCTTGTCGCCCTGCTTGATGAGGCTGTTGTTCTGGAATTCTTGACCGGTGAAGTCGATCAGCATGCCTTGGGCGGTTTGCTCGATCACGGTATCGGGTGGCGCGGTCCCGGCTTCGGGGTCGTACTCACCGACGGTAATTGCCCGGATGATCACAGGCTGGCCGAACTCTGTGATCATCTCCAGAGCCAACGCGGCCATTTCGTCGTAGAAGGCCATGGTGGCTCCAGATGTGAAAAGCCCAGCACAAGGCTAGGCTTTCGAAATAGGTGCAGAGGGCCGGCACTGATCTCCGGCTTGGGGTCGACGTAGCGCGCTCGCCCCGCTTATAGCTACGGTAGCTGCGCATCAGCCTGCGCATTCATCTGCATAAAAATTATGCCCGAACTGCGAACAGCCCGCGTTTCTGAAGGTAGTCAGCAAACTGCGTGGCGCTCGGACGATCCGGCGCCGCCGGCAACAGTCGGTTACTGGTGTTCGGTATCGTCGCGTACTCGCGAGTCACCGCACCTTCAACCCGCTCCAGCGTCACCGCGCCTTTGCGCTTCTCTGGTGGGTCAATGTCGTCAGCATGAATCTCGGCGGCTAGGGCCATCTGGCCGTACTGGATGCGCGCCGGCAGGTAGTTATCAGGCTTGATCTGGTAGTCCAGCTCAACACCCCGACGCGGCCAGGCTAAAGCCTGATCGCTGTCCGTCTTGCGCCCCTTCCAGGTCATGCCATCCATCGCCAAGGCGGACCGGCGAAGCAGTGCCTCTTGTGCTGGCTCTTCCACAGGGATGGTCACACCAAACTTGCCGGCGTACATGACCAGGTCCGCGGCGCTCGCGTAGCTTTCGGCGTCTGGCTTGCCGGTGCCGTCCTCGATGATGAGTGTCATGGGTCAACTCGCTGGAATGAGTTTTGAATGATTGGCTGCCGGGTAACCGACAGCCAGCAGTATCACGCCTTAGGCAGATCTGCCACGAGCTTTTCCAAGGACTCTTTCGAGGCGTTGGCCCGGTAAGTCACGCCAGTCGCGTCGAGTTTAGCCTTCAAGGCTTCGACTTCTACACCTTCGCCCGCCTTCAGCTCAGCAAGCTCATTGCGCAGCGACTCGTTTTCCGCGGCAAGGTCGTCGCGCGCACCGGCCATCTCAACCATTTGCAGGCGAATACCGTCGAGTGCGTGAAACAGCCGAATTGCGAGCTCGCCGGCTTCCGGCTTTTCAATCTCGCCGGCGTCGAGGCCGTCGATCACAGCTCGGACCGTATTGCTTTCGATCTGCAGCTTGCCGATCAGCGCTTCCAGTTCAGCCTGGTTCTCCCCGGCATCAACAACCAGCACCCGGCGCGACTCAGCTTCAATCGCCGTCACTTCGACGCCGACACTCTCGTAGGCTTCAACCACCTTCGGCCACACGCCCACGACGACAACACCGGTCACGCCCGCTTCTGGTCGGTCGAAGTGTTCCGGGTTGCGATAGCGCTTGTCTGGATCAAAGCCGGAGCTTTGAGTGGAATAGATGAGTTCCATGGAAATCTCCGTAGCGGCCATCTCTGGCCGCTGTCTAGATGAGCCTTAAGGCGTGGTCGTCAGGGTGATCATCACGCCCGCGGTGACCTTGTTGCTGTCGGAGTGCTTGACCCAGTTCGCCGCCGAACCAACGGCAGCCAGGGTTGGGTTTGCGCCGCCGACGGCGTCTTTCCAGCTGTAACCCAGAACGTCGATGTTGACGGTTCCCTCGGCGCGATAGCCGATACCGAGGTTTTCTTCGTCGTCCACGTTGTACGAGCGGAAGCCAGGGGCCTGGGACTCGGTGATCACCACGGCATTCGGCAGCAGGCCGAAGATCACATCCGCTGGAGCGGTGTCGGTCACCAGTACTGGCTTGCCGAGGGTGCCCGGCAGGCCGCCGTAAATCACGACGCCGGCTTCTTCATAGACCTTGTTGGCAATTGCCTCGTCGACGATGTCGAAGTAAGCGCTGGAGTGCATGACCCACAGAGCAATGCGGCCGAACTTGTCGCCGAACTTGCGCATACCGCGGGTCAGCGTCTTCTTGCCGTCAGTTTCGATGTTGGCCGTGACCACCATCCCGGCGTTGGAGCTGATAGCAGCACGCAGCGCTGCGGTGGCGTACTGGATGAAGCCTTCCAGGGTAGCGTCGGCCACATCGGCGCCGATGATCTGGGAGAACTCATCGACTGGACGACCGCGGCGCTTGAACGCCTCTTCGGTGGTCTGGTACGGGCCGTACTTCCACGGAGCCTTGACGCCCACGGCTTCGCCGGCGCCGATCTTCTTGGCGGTTACCTTGCCGACGGAGTTGACGTCGCGGTGCTCAAGCGAGCCGCCGATCTTGTAGAAAGAGCGCTTGCGGAAGTCGCCTTCGATCAGTTCGTTGTCGAGAACGATCGCCCCGTTGGACGAAGCGTTGAAGACGTCGAGGTTGTCCTGGACACGCTCCAGGTATGCGGTTTGCGCCTCATCGTTGTAGATGATCAGGTCGCTATTAACGGTTGTAGCCATGGGTGCATCCCCTTACTTGGGCAATTGCAGATATGCGGTTTGGCCGTGCTTGCGCTGGAAGTCGCGCTTTTGCTCGGAGGTCATTTCGGAGCGTTTCGGCGTGGCCTGACCATTCACCCGCTCCAGGGCATTTGTTCCTGTAGCCCTGGGCCACAAGTGAGGCGCGCTTTCGCGCAGTGATTCCGCCCATTCGAGCGGGGTCAGAGGGGTTTTTCCGTCTTTGCCAAGGATGGTCTGGCCAGACTCATCGACGGCGACGGCTTCGCCCTCTTCATTCAGTGAAAACACGCCCTTGGCGCGCAGGATGATGTCGTCGGTTGCTTCAGGTAGTGCACCAGCCTTCAGGGCTGCACCACGCACCGAATCACCCAGGACTTTGCCCTGGAACTTTGCAGCGAAGGCTTCGGCCTTCTCAGCGCGGCCGGTGACAGCCTTCAGTTGCTTGTCGTAGTCACCGCGCAGGCGCTCCGTGCGGCGGTTGAATACTTCGTCCACCTTGCCCTCGGTCAGCAGTTTGGTTTCTTCATCCTGCCCAGCCCGACTCAGCAGCCCTTTGACGGCGTCGATGTCGATGCCTTCAAACTGGGTTTCAAACTGGGTGAGCTTGCCGGAGGTCTCCTTCAGCTTGCCCAGTAGCTCCGAGTTCTTGGTTTTCAGACCAGAAACGGATGCTTCAACGGCAGTCGCGATAGCGGCCTTGATTGCTGGGTTTTCCAGGTCGATTTCGTTTTCTTCTGCCACAGTGATTGCACCCCTTGGGTTTGATTTGCCCGCTTTTCAGGCATAAAAAAACCCCGGCATTTGCCGAGGTTTTTGGGTATCCGGATATTTCTAATTTCTGCTTTTTTGCTCTTGCATTGCTTTCCACTCCCGCAACTGGCTCGACAGGTCGATATCATGAGAACCGAGAGTAGTGAACACCGTCATTTTTGCATTAGAAAAATCGCCTTCATGCCTACTATTGAAGTATTCGCAAACCTCCATAGCACGTCGGTGTTCTAGCCTGATGTCCAAAGTTTCTCCATAGTTCAGCTCAAGAGGAAAACCTTTACCGGCAGGGCCTGCGTAATAAATTCTATGGCCTGACTCACCCGGCGTCGCCCATATTTTTGCACCTTTTATCCTTGACGGCCGATTGCCAGCAGACACAATCTCGACCACCACGTCCCTTGCGCCATAAATTGCGGTGGCATCATCCGCTGTCATCAATTGGCAGTTGAGAACCAATCGCTCTGCATTATCCTTGCGTTGCTGATCGGCAAGTAAAATTGCGGTCACTACAGCCACTAATGCTCCGATTCCAGATACCCACTCTCCAACAGATCCGAGATCGAGTACGTAGCGATCCGCTGTTTCAGGGTTCATGTGAATTGCAAAAAAGAAACCAGCAAAGCCGCCAGCAACTGTTCCCAAAATGGCTATGAGCGCAGTCCATCCCCTTGCCATGGAACATCCCCTCCCTCGTTAAATTGAATGAGGCTTATAACAACCCTGCTCGCTCAAAAGCCAGTGGTTCTAGCACTTTCATCTGCACCAAGGTAAGCGGCGAAAAATTACGATCAAGCTGCAACTCAGTAAAGCGCTCAACACTCAAGCCACCCTCGCGAAAAAGCTTTGCCCGTACCGGCCCGATCGCCACATTCTGAAACGACACCGGCTGTTGCTGAAGCCAGTGGTAATAGTCGAGGCTTGCACTTACCTGCCCCGCCCCACCGACGCCCACCGCTGCTCGCGTAGCACCTTTGGCGAACATCTCGCTGAATTTGGTCAGCAGCACGAACGTGGTTCGGCAATTCGGATGAAAAGGAGGCCTCGGCCCGGAATCAACCGGGAACCTAAGCTTATCCATCGAGCGACATTGCTGGCTGGTCTTGCTGTCGAGCGTGGCGACCATTTCAACTTCGGAAACGATATCCGTGTTGGCCTTGGCCACCTCCATGCGCGCCTGGGAGGCCACATGCTGAATCGCGGTGTGCACCACGGTGCTGGCGTTGCGATTGGTCGTTGCCAGGACGCCGTCTTTGTACCCCGCCGCCTTGGTCCCGCGAATGTTGCGGATGACCTGGAAGTTCGTCTGCCCCTCGAAGAAGCCCTGTCGAATGGTGTCGGTAACTCGTTCGCGCTCGGCGGTGGTCCAACCCTTGATGAATGACTTCAGCAGCTTCCCGCCGCCGGTACCGCGCACGCTGAGAGGGTTCGTCAGCACGGCCGCCCGGATGGCCGCAGCCGTCGGCGCCACAACATCGAGCGACACGCCGACCGGCGCAGACCGGGCCAAGCTCGTCGCCTCAAACTCAGCTTCGTAGTTGGCAATGTCGATCAGGTCGAGGTTCAGTTGCACGCTGTAGCGGTCGAAGATGCCCAGCAGCAGGCTGTCGACTTCCTTCAACAGCGCTTCCAGGCGCTTGGCGTTGTACTCGGTCAGGTCCGACTGGGTGAGCCGGTCGCGGATCGAGCGGTCGATCTCCTTGAGGAAGGGAGCGAATTTACCAACCTCCCCCGCCTTCAACTTTTCGAGGAAGACTGCATGCCGAATCGTGGCGTCAAGGATTGCTTGGTTTGCCGCCATTTGTTGTTACCTCATCATCCAGGTCGAGGCCATCGTCCTGCTCTTGCAGCTCGCCATCGATCTGCTGGTCTGTTCGCTCTGGGGCAATCAAGCCGAGCTTGCGCAAATAGGCCCGTAGGTCAGCCTTCGCAAACCCGCCGTTCTGCCACAAGCCAACCAAGGCCGTGATCATCTGCGGATCAGCCGACAGCTCGACGAATTCCTGATTGACCTGGTAAGCAACCTTGTCGGTGATGCCCATGTAAAGGCCGCACCACATGATCGCCCGGGAGTAGGCCTCACTGACGTTGGCCACACAGCCCGCGAGGACCGAAGTCGATGCAGATTGATCGCCGCGGGACTCAGTAGCCGTTTTGGCAGCGAGCGAAGCAACGACCATTCGGGCACCCAGCTCGATCATCATCTGGTTCTTGTCGTTCATCGCCTCCCTGACCAAGGTGTTTGGCAGAGGTTGCGCGTACCCGAACTGACCACCAGCCGGCAGCATCATCGGCGCCCGAGATCCAACGTAAACGCCGTTTTTCTCCATCCAGTCGCGCCATTGCTCATCTAAACCGGAAATCCACGGCTGGGCCTGGCCACACCAGAAGACGCTGTCTTCGTAGTCGGCACTGTTCCGGTAATGGCCCAGATTGATCATTGCTATGTCGTAAAGCGGCGACTCGTCGATTGTCGGATCGTTATTCTGCGCACCCACAAAGGTGAACGGGATCTCTTTGAGTCGACCGGCAACACCGGATGGCTCAAAGGTGCTGATGACTTCAAGGGGGCCTCCACCCCTCGGCCCCGAGCGACGCCAAACTCGGCAGATAAAGCCTTCTGACTCGAGGGAAAGCTCACGGAACTGCTCAATCACCTTGTAGCCGAACCCATCTTCAACTTCGGGCATTTCACGCAGTACGACTAGGGTCAGCACGTTGTGACCGTTCACCATGCCGGTACGCCAGTTGATGATGTCCTCGGCGCAGTAAGTCAGGATCACTGAGTGACCACCGGCGCCTTCATCCTGATGGTAATCGACGTATAGTCCGTGACGTCCAGCCTCAAGCACCTTTTCCAGCGTGCCTTGGGAGTGCTGATAGATGCTCACTCCGGAGCCGTTGGCATTGTCCTGCAAGTACTCCAACTTCTTCGGCACGGTAAGCGTCGGGTCTTTGTGGAAGGCCAGACCCAGCAAGCCATTGCGTGTGTGGCCGGTGGCATTCTTGAACACGGCCCGCTCGCGGTATGCCTTGTTGCGGTCGGTGTTTTCCGGCGATTTATCGTGAGCATTGATGTATGGCAGTCGGTCGACCACTCGGTGCTGGCCGGCGCAGACATCGCGAACAGTCGCCCAACGGTCCAACACTTCGATGTAATCCGCCCGCTTGAAGGAGACGTCGTTGCTCATCGGGCGTATCCCATTTTGATAGCGGTTACCGGCTTGATAATCGGGTACTCGCGGTGGATGAAATAACCGCCGCCATCGTTGGCGTGGTCGTTGCCCTGGCTCTTATCAGGCTCGCCATTGGGCGCCCAAATTTGCTGCTCAAGGCCGTCGGCATAAGTCGGGCATGTGAACGGGTTGACCAGATAACGCCGCTCACCCTGCGCGTTGCAGAACATGGCGTTCATGGCGTTGATCCGATCCTTGACTGGCGGGTTAGCCGCCGGCGCGATGACTGTGAAGCCCGCCTGCTTGAGCATGGCGATATCGGTGACGCTGGCGTTGACCGACTTGCGCGAATCACCAGAGGCGTCCGGGTAAATCCGGATCTCGCAGGTCTTCTTGTAGTCGTTGCCGGTGTGCTCCCAGTAGCGCTCCTTGATGCGGCGGATCATGTCCGGCGTGTCGTAGCCATCCATCAGCTCGTCGACTGCCCGAGGAAGACCCTGCTCACGTTTCACGTGGGTCACCGCGGCCATCTTGCCGACGTTGAAGTCCATGCCGATGAACAGGGGCTCACCCGGCTGCACGATGTCGAAGCACTGATTCAACTTGCGGTCGTAGGCGTGGTAGATCGATCCAGACGTCAGATTGACGAACTGGCCGTTGAGGTAAGCGAGGATCAGCTGGGGCGGATACGATTCCATGAGCGACTGAATGTAGTCGCCTGGAAGGTTCAGCTCGTTGTCGAACGTGCTGGCTTGCACCAAGCCGTACATATCGCCAAGCAATGGCTTGTCACGCACTTGCTTCAGGAACTGCTGGTAGACGAACTTGTAACCCTCAGGGGTAGTCGTCACGTCTACGCCGTTCCGCAGCCCCGGCGCGTTATAACGCATCCGCGCGATAATCTTCCGCCAGGCTTGCTGCGCTTTGAGCAGACTCATCACGTCCAGCTCATCGACCAGTGCGTGACCGATCTTGAAGCCTACGATCGTCTGCGGCTTCTCCATCGAACGGCAAATTACGGTGCCGCGATACTGCCGCCCGCTGTAGATGTGAACTTCGTGGTTCGACTGATTAATCTCGGTGCGCAGGCCCCAATCGTGCGCCACCTCTTCCATCGTTGGATAGAAGATGTCGCGGATTTGAGCGTACGTAGGAGCGAAGTAACCGGCGTTGATGCGCGGCCACTCCCAGAAGTGTTTGCCGAGAGCCGAGCAACCTACCCAGGTCTTTCCAGAGCCGAACCCAGCCACGAAGGCGCGAAACTTGTGAGGCAACGCAAGGAATTGAGCTTGCGGTATGTTAAGGCTCGGCATTCGGTCGCCTCGCGTCAGTCACCACCACCTCGATACGCTGCGGAGGTGGGCCGTCATCTTCGCCATCCAGTTCACGGCGCAGCTTCTCGTTCACGAGGCGCTTGTTCTCGACCTCAATGCGCTTGAGCTCGGTGTCGAGGTCGGCATGACCTAGCGGGGTGAACATGCCGAGGTGACGACCGATATCAACCAGTGCGCCCTTTTTGTCATGCAGCTTCACCTTCAGGCCGTCCCGACTCTGGGAAACCTCGGCAATAGCTGCCGCAGTGGAGTCGTCCACCTCGACAGAGTCGATCAGCGCCAAACCGTGGTACGGGACTAGGTCACCACCGTCTCCTTCGCCATCAGCATCAACCTTGCGGACTTGCGTCTCCCCCCAGCGGACGACCTTACGGATGTCGCTGAAGCCGATCTTTGCCAGCTCCCTCAGCACCATGTCCTGGGTGATCTCAGTACGGGCCGACCTTGACTGCATGCGCTTTTCGAGCGCTGCCTTGATGTCAAGTTTTGACAAGTTCTGATCTGCTATCTGACGGGCAGTCTTTTTGCTGTACCCCGCTCGAATAGCAGCTTGCGTGGCATTCAGGTCTATCAGGTACTCGTCGACGAAGCGCTGCTGTTTTGCTGTCAGCGCCATAGGGATTCCTTGAGACTTTGGTGCCTCGTTTCGAGCGAAATTTAAAAGTGTGACGACGTGATTTACGAGCCAATGATGGCAACTGGCTCACAATAAGTTGATGCGCAGGCTCACATCCTGCTTCAATTACGAGCTTTTTTCCAAGGAAGACCCGAAATGAAAAGATTCATAGCCCTACTTGCATCTGCCTGCGTCCTCACCGGCTGTTCAGATGACTCCGCCAAGAACGAACTAAAACAAATTCTTGAGTGTTCTATGGCTGCCAAGCTAGTCGGGCAGACGGCGAAAATCGACATAATTTCTAATCATGCAAATTTGGTGGCAGCCAAAAGCGGTTACGAGCCAACGCTTGCTGAAGGCAAGCAGATGCATGATGAGATAAAGGCAAAGTGGAACCTCAAATCATTGTCGCGGCATGACCAAGACCAGCTATTGGTTGGAGTCTACAACTCAAAATTATGTCGCTCCCTTCACCAGGGCGACCCACTCTCCGTGGAAGATGTTCCGCCTGATGCATAAGCGCATATCTTTAAAATCTGACTAAAGCAAACCGGCCCGGTAGGCGCGCTCGATTGCCTCCCAGTCCGGTTGCTTGGTTGTCATGGGCTCACTCTGACGCTTGAAATAGTGGCGGGTTGCCGGTATTGGTGAGGATCAATCAATGCAAGGAGCAACAAATGGCCTCACTTCTAGAAACAGTCCACTCCGCCGGCAAGTTCGTTGGCACCCCAGCGGTATCTCGGCCTTATGCTGTAGCCGCTGCGCTAGAAGTTATTGCGGGGCTGGCTGCGAGCGGCAATCCGTCGGTCAACCTCAACCATGAGTTTGAGCAACTTTCGACTTATGCCGATCAAATTGAGGCGGCTCTGAAAGTCAAAGCCGAGTAACCCCCCGTGCCGCAATCACCCGCGGCACACCTACCCTTCCCCGCCATCCAGCAGCACATCGATCAGCTTCTGCTCACCGAGGCGCATCGCGCCCAAGCACTGCAGGTCGTCGCACTTAGGCCCCAACCCGAACACGGTGACCTCGCCTTTTGGACCGATCAGGGTCAGGACACCAACAGAACAAGCCGGATGATCGCCCGCATCGAGATCGCCAGCAATCTTGCGCAGGGTCTTGGCGGCGTCTCGCCAGTCTTCGCGCTTGAACTCCAGCAACTTCGCGGCCATTCATTTCTCCTTGGAGGGATCGGCCTCGCTTAATAAGCCGACGCACTTTTGGGAGCGGTACGCTTCATCAGTCCGCCAACTCATCGAGGATCGATGGTCTATGGTTAGGCGACTGATCAACTCATAGAGGAAATTCGATGATCGAGCGCATCACTGAGGGGTTGGTAGTGCAGGCTGCCAGGGAATGGGCAGCACGAAAGAATAAAAGCGATGCGACTGCTGTAGCAAATGCGCAGGAGACGATGGTTACGCTCAAGGTCAAGCTGAGCAAAGAGGAATACGACCAAGCATTGGTGAAGCTTTATCGCGAGTACGAGGATTCGTAACGCATGTGTGTTCAGCTCACCATGATGCTGGTCTGTCCGTGTACATGCCCGTGCAAGAGAGACACGACCAACCCTTGAGGCAGACCGGAGGCCTTGGCAGCGTCAATCGCTTTGGTGATGGCGCTATCCAAATCGGTGACGGCCTTGTTGATTTCCGGACTCATGGGTAGAGCGTGGCGCAGCCGAGAGACGTTGGTCATACCCTTCTCCAGTGTCGCGACACTATTTGCTAATTCGCGAAACGTGTCGCGGATTACTCAGGCTTGCGGCTCGGCAACTTGAAGTCGGTCACCCGATCAGCGATGGAGCGGATCTTCTCCACACCCAGGAAGCCAACCCAGCCACCGGCAAAGGTGGCCATACTCTGGGGCAGACCGAAGAAATCCAGACCACTGATGATCGTCAGTGTCAGGCCTCCGCAGATCGCACCCTCCACCAACATCTGACGTCGAGTGCCGCCACCGTATGTGATTCGAAGCACAGCCATGGCACAGGACAGTCCAGCGGCGAATAGGATCGGCGAGTGCTGGCTCAACCACGCAAGCGCTATCGCCCAGGTGTCTGGTTTGTCTGGCATGTTTGGCATCCGGATGTCCCTCCCTTTCGGGGAGCGAAGTTGATCCGGCTCCAGCAGCACTCCCAGCTCGGAGCAATGGGTGTGGTGGAGCCGAAAACGAAAAGGCCCCGATCAATGTCGAGGCCCTGAATAGATTTGCGTGTCTTCCCACGGTGCCAGCCAAAGATCCTCGCAGCGTCGATGCCCTATTGCAGGGCCATGCATGCCTAGGCCTTTCCTGACGAGCCACCATTCTGAGATCATAATGGGAACACCAGAGAAGACCATTTGCATTTAAGGGTATGGAATGAAGCAGAATGTTTTTGTACTAGGGATTTTGGCATTTGCCATCTCCGGTTGCTCCAGCAAGGAAGACGACTTCGCAGAGATAGTTAAATGCAATTTATCCGCAGAAAAACTTAATCAATCGCAAGCGATGTATGAAATCAACATCTCAGCTCACAAATTCTCTGAAGACTCCGGCTATGTGCCAAAGCCTGAAGATGCTGTGCGGATGGGGCTTAAGATTCGGGAAGATCTCGACCTTGATAAGCTCAACGCTACTAAGACTGAAGAGCTTATGCTGAAGATCTACAACTCCTCAGCTTGCAAGAAAATGCACAAGCAACCAGAACTAGAAAGCTGACCGTCAGACATGAAATTAAAAACCCGGCTCAATGGCCGGGTTCTCACATACAGATGACTTACCAAGTACCAGTCCCGCAAGGGTTCTCTTTCGACGCATAAGGCTTGGTCAACTTGCTGAGTCCTTTGGTTGGAATCGAACTGGTCAAGCCCTCAGCCTTCAACTCAATTGTTTTTGCCTTCCGCATTGCAGCCCAAAACGCAGGAAAGTTTCCGGAACAGGCGTTGCACTCAACGTAAAACGGATTGCTGTACTCGACACCGTCAACGATAACGTCGAAACCGCCTTTATCGTTGTGCGAGTAGAACTCCTTGCCCGAAATAGTTGCCGAGCCGCTTACCGGGCTCATCTCGTCATTTTCGTCACAGGCGAAGTTGAGGTAACTCTTTGCCTCATCGCCAGCAAAAAACTCAGTCTTCCCTTGGCCCCAGCCAGTTTGCCATTCATTGGTTGCGGCTGTTGCTGAAGCACAAGCCAAAGAAAGCAAAATCGCAAATGCAGCTCTGTTCATACCCATATCCCTATTATGCTCGGCTGGCCAAATGATGCCAAAGCGATATTACACGGATATCCGGGGAAAATTTAATTCCGCAAACGAAAAACCCGGCTCAGTGGCCGGGCTTCTATGTGTCAATCCCTAACGCGCAAGATCGACAGGATGGGCAAATATTCTCTCACTTTCTCACTCATTGCAATGGCTATTTGCTACGCCGCGCAACTTTCGATCAAGCCCTCTGTATCCAGCAGTTCTTGAGCCGCTGTGAGCGCTTCATTTACCTGGTCGTCCAGCGCCTTGCGGATGTTCGAGCGCCACCGATAACGGGTCGATTCCGGCTTGCCGTCGTTGTCCCAATTGGTGATGTCGTACCACGCTGCAGGTAGGACTGCGGCGGAACGCTTGCCCTCTGCGCCAGCCACTTGCGGGATTGCCCAGGTCAGCACCGCGCATTCACGGAAGCGTTGCGGCGCTGGCGACTGTGCAGTCTTGATCAGCTCGAGGATCGCCCCATGCTTGCGCTCGTCATGCGTGGAGTACTTCGCGACCAGTGCCCGCCAGTGCACGGCAGACAGTGACTTGTGCAGCCGGCCGAACACCCAGCAATCAGTCAGGAATGCAGCCTCCTTGCCGACGATCTCCCCCTTCTGCTTGGCGCACTGCACCTTCGGCTCGAAGTCGCAGCCGCCGGCGGAGTTGATGGTTTCGGCGGCGAGCGCCCGAACAACTGCGGATACCACGTTGCGATAGGTCATGCTGCTCTCCCCTTCAGCTCTCTTGTCTTTGCCCGGTATTCGGCGGTCATCGCCTTCAGCTCTTCGATGGTGTACTTCTTGGGCTCATGCGGACCTTCCAGCCACTCCACCGCCTCAGCACCGATCCGCCTCACCAGCTCGATGCGGTAGTTCACGATGTTCCCGGACAGCCGGGTGTTGCACGGCGAACACTGGCGGTGACAGTTCAGTGGCTCGAAGCGTAAAGCCGGATTACTCCCGACTGTTCGGTAGTGGCCTGCGTCGTACTTGCCTTGGTGATGGCGACCACAGCTGATGCACGGCAAATTGGCATCCCGCTCGCGCACCCAAGCGTTGAAAGCCTGCTGTGTGTCTTTGAGGTGGTCCGCTCTGCTCTTCAACTTCTCCTTGCGGACCTGGATCTCCTTGCGGCCGATCTGGGCCAAAGACTTGCGCGCCTTCTCCTGATTTACATCCTTGATGGCCAGGCCGCACTTTGGACTGCACACCGCCTGACCCAGGCGTTGCGGTGGAAAGCTGGCGCCGCATGCAGGGTTCTTGCACTTCTTCGGTCGTGGTTGCTTGGCAATCATGCAGCCTCCTTGCTGAGCAGATCGGTAAAAACCACACCATGACCGGTGAAGTAAGCGGCGATGCGGTCGGTGTAGCTCACACCTTGGGCGCGATTGAACAGGCTGGTCACCGGGAAGCCGTCAGGGCCGAACAGCTTGTGCTCCCCCATGAGGGCCAACTTCTCCTCATATGGCAGATGGCGCATGACCCGGTACCAAGCCGCCTGGAAACCTGCATCCTCGTTCAGCAGGATCTGCACACCGAAATGCAGCTTGCAGTAACGACGGGCGTCGGCCGCGTCGCCGATCTGCGTCATCTCAGAGATGCGCTTGTACATCCCGAACCACAGGGAGTTCTGATCGAGTGTGCGGTCCTTGCCTGGGCGCAGGGAGACCACCACGAACTTCTTGTCGCGGTACATGGCGGTCAGGCTGGTGATGGCCTCAGTGAGTTTGGCCTGGCAGTTCACGCTGATCTTGTCCGTCATAGGAACCCCGCGCAGTCTTCAAGCAGCCCTTGTTTGTCCTCGGCCAGTTTGTCGCGCTCCTTGCGCAGCGCCTCGTTCTCGGTGATCAACTCCAGCAGCACTTCCTCAACGGTCTTCTTGCCCAGGAACTCGCCGAGTGCTTCCGAGCTTCTCTGCCATGACTCACAATTCAGGCTCCAGGCGGCGACTTCGGACCAAAGCAGCTTTTTCAGTTCGCTGTAATCGCTCATGACGTCAGCGCCATTGTGATGATGACGCAGAACACGCCAATGCCGAATCCGGCGAAGGTGCAGACCAGTGTCATTGCTGATTTAGGGATCATCTAAAAACCCTCCTTGCCGCGCTGAGATTCCCACTCGAACGGAATGACGATCACCCCGCCTTCTCGCAAACGATCTACGCAACGCTCGCCCATGGCCGATGGCAAAGATTTACCGTCCAGGTTTGAGATGATCACCGTGGGGCGCATCTGCTCGTACCGGCCGTTGATGATTGCGAACAGCGTGGTCAGCTCGAAGTCACTAGGGGTTTCCTTGCTCGCGCCGATCTCATCCAAGACGAGTAGAGAAGGCGCGATCAACCCAGATAGGATCAGCCCCTCGGTGCGCTCAGTACCGCCGCCGTACGTGGACCGAATGTCGTGCAGGATTGAGCCGACCGTGCGGTAAACGGCGGTAGCCGCGGTCTTGCGCATCAGCTCATTGGCGATTGCAACGCCCAAGTGGGTCTTGCCGGTTCCGGGCTTACCCAGCATCAACAGGCAGCGGCCTGATTCAGATATCTCCGGAAACTTGTCCACGTACTTGCGGCAGATCCGCAGCGCTTCTTTCTGCTCGGGCGACTCGGCGTTGTAGCCGTTGAGCGTCTTGCTGGCGAAGCGTTTCGGGATCAGGGCCGAACCGAGCTTGACGGACAGTTCGTAGCGCTCATGAACCTTGGCCCGCTCAGCCTCTTCTTCCTTCTCGATCCGCATGCAATCCGGGCAGCCGGTCTTGAAGACTTTTCCGAAGATCACGTTCACGGTTTGCGGGAACTGGCCGTGGTCTTCGCAGATTCCAGTCGTCGTTTGCGGAGCTGGCACGCCACTCGGCATGGCGATTACTTTTTCAGATCGCATAGCTGCCGTCCTCGCGCTGGGTCAGGCCGGCGGTGTAATCGCGCTCAGCGAAGCCGGTGTGACGAGATTGCGGTTGGCGTTGCGGGAACTGGCGGACGTTGCTCGCTCGGTGCTTGTCGTCCTTCACCCACTTGACCAGCAGGGAAACCCATTTGGATTGGACCTGCAGGATGCCAGTCGTTTCATGGTGAGCAGTGAACGGGGCGACGGCCTCCCTGGTGAACAGGTCGGTCGAGACGCCGAAGTGGACGCAGTAGGTCTTCAGGAGGTTTTCGTCAGGCATCCACTCCAGGGTCATCTCGACAGGCGCCTTTGGGTCGACAGGGCCCGGGGCTGGTTCTGGCTCTGCGACCGGCTGCTCGGGCTCCGCTTGATCCGGAGACTCTTCGCCCGCGTTGAGAGAGTGGTGTTGATCTTCCTGATTCGGAGAATCAGTGAATCCGGAATCAGCAATCAGGAATCCACAATCAGGAATCAGGGCGTTATCTAACGGTGGGTTCACAGGCTCTAACGGTTCTTTAACGTTAAACTCTGGTTCTGATACAAGAACCTTCCGTTGAGAGCCTGCGACGACAACGTTCTTTTTCCGTTCGTAAACAGTGAGATAACCGTTAATGTCGGGGAGAGTGCTGTCTTTTTCAGACCCGTGTGGGCTCTGGTGCTTCTGGAAATTGACGATTTCGATAACCGAGTGCCCTGACACCTGGTAACGAAAAATGAACCCGGCAGCGGCAAGACGCGCCAGTCCGGCATCCACGTCATAGTCATCGCAAGGAAACAGTTCGATCTTGATTCGCTTCACGCGATCCTCAAGGCGCCCTTCCCGATCTGCCAAGCACCACAGGCCAATGAAGGCCAGTCGGTCAAATGCTGGAAGCTCGACCAGCAACTCGTTGCTGAACAAGCCAGGTTTGATGTTGCGTGCACGGGCCATTACTTGGCTCCCTTGCCGATCAGGTCGGCCAGCTCGAAGAAGCGATCGACGTACCAGTGAGGCTGCGTCTCGCGGGGTGATTGCGGGCTGGTGAGGTTCTTGCCGAACTTCAGGCCCTTGTCAGTGACAGACCAGAAGCCGACGTATTCCTGCTTGGAGTTGCGGCGCTGCATCTCCTTGAGGAATCCGTGAGCCTCCAGCAGTTTGTTGAAGGCCGGCGCCGACGTGCGCAGGTCGAAGTCTTTGATCAGGGCGGTGACAGCCTTGGTCGGCATGGAGCTGCCGCCAGTGGTGTCTGGTGCGGCGTCTATGGCGTAGCCAGGAAGGAACTTGGCATCGAGTCCGTTGTTCGCGGCGATCTTGGCCAGCATCAACATCTGACTGGACGGCGCCGGCTTCAGCAGGCGCGTGAAGCACTCGAGGATCGCCAGCTCACCGACGACTTTGGTTCCGCTGAGCAGGACTTGCTCGCGGGCGCCCTGCTGCTGTTCCAGTTCACGCCAGCGGCGAATCACCTTCATCCGCATCGGTGCGCTGTAGCCAGTGAGCAGGCAGTCAGTGTGCTCGCGATCAAGCAAATACTCTGTCTGCTCGCGGTTCATGCTGTCCCGATAGATATGAGCAAAAGCGCTCACATCTACTCCAAGCTCTATTGCCATGGACTGAATGTCACGCTTCACATCTGGGTGACGCTTACCAGTGACATTGGCAATCTCGCGGGAAGACATCGTGGTCCGCGACACGTTTTCGGAATTAACAAAACGTGTCGCGACATGGTTCGGGGTATTGCTTGAATTGGGTTGGCTCTGCATAATCGGCCTCACAAGGTGTTATCGAATCAGCCAGGCCACGAACCTGGCTTTTTTGTGCCTGCGATTCAGGCGGTATGGGTGTCCGGCGCATCCGTGGTAGCTTTTTGCTTCCACACGAAAAGGCCTCGGAGGCCGGACATGTCATTAATCGATACTCAAAACTTCAACATCACCTGCGGCGAGTGCGCCCACAAATTCCCTCAGTCGGTCGGTGACCTGAAGCTCAATGACCGAATGACCATCTGTCCCGAATGCGGGAATCGCCACCAACTCGACAAAGCCGGGTTTGAGGCTGCCGTCGCTGAAGGTGAAAAGCAGATCGAGGACCTTCAAGCGAAGGTGCGGAGCATCGGAGAGAATCTTTTCAAGGGTGGCAACTAGCCCCTCAAGCTCGGAAAGACCGGGCTGAGCATTTAGTTGAAGTGTCAGTTCGGCTTTCATCAGGCGGCCTTCAGCGATTCGCGCAAAACGTGTAGCGCGTCGATGGCTTCCTGAATGGCTTTGTCGCCCTGGGCTTTTTCGTGCTGGCTGATGTGGTTGTCGGATGCAGCGTCGAAGATCAGCCGCCCCACGTCCCCGCACTCGGCGGTCAGGTGGCACAGCGCGGCCATAAGCGGCTTCGGCTCGGGGCGCTTGCGCAGCACGACGTCACACTCGAACTGATTGGTGAGTGCGCTCAACACACTCAGGCGCCCTTCCAGCGGCAAGTGAGTCAGCACCATCCCCAGCATCTGGATGTTCATTTTGTGGTGGGCACGATTGGGGTTCGCGCAGTCCAGCAGCGTGGTTTCGTTCACGCCCATTCGCTTGGCCAGTGCGGTGCCACCGTCAGCTTTCACTTCCCGGTGCAGCGTTCTCTCGAATTCTTCCATTGCGAAATCCCCTATTCGTCTCGCGTGGCGTAGTGCCAGTAGTTCCGCGATCATCTGTTCATCAACTGATCAGGGATGAACCCATGACCCTTTCTTCTTCCGGTCCCGAACCAGGGACCAGCCAACCGTCCCTTCCGCATCTGCGGTCCCTAATAAGGGCCGTGACTCATCGTTTTGGCGGGAAGGCGACCACGTTGCTGTCAGGCTTCGCTGTATTGCAGATCGCCCTCTTGAGCCCCGGCATCGCCACACGCACAAGCTCGGAAGCCAATGCGTCAGGGGTGATCCCCATCTCCAGCGCCCATCGCGCCAGTTCTTCTGTTGAGTTCTTCCTGAGATCCACTACTGCGTCAGGCATAAATCCCCCTCTGGCGCCTTATCAGGCTTGTCGCCTTTCAAGCTCAAACGGCAGCTCACCCAGTGTTCGCCTGACCTCAAGCGCCGCTTCGATGATTTCCCGGCTGAGCACGCTGTGTTGCAGCTTCATGTCGCGAGCAACGTCCTTGAGCTCTTGGAAGACTTCGTCATCGAGCCGCACCTTCACTTGGTGTTCGTGCCGATGCGCTTTGTCGTCGTAGGCCATAGGTTCACTTCCGCTTTCGGGGTGACGGTGCTGGGTTAGGCGGCGGATTTTTTTAGGGCTGCCTGCGCCGGGAAGGACTTCAGCTCATGCGCTTCAAAAGTCCCGTCCGAGTTGCAGGTGACTGAAATATTTCGTTCGGCCGCGATGGCTTTGCTGATTGCCGCAGGGCTGACCCCCAGAGCCTTGGCCGCAAAGGCCTGCCCTTTCGTAGCAACCAGCTCTGTAAGTGGGATCTGCTTCATTCTGGAATTCTCGAATGGTGTTTTCGAGAACGATATTAACCGCCGGTTAGGTTTCTAGCAATACCGCCGGTTGCCGCAAATAAATTAACCAACGGTTAAATTTCACGGATGAGCAAAAAGAAAGAACTGTCCCCAGAGCTGAAAGCTGAGTGCGACGCCGCGAAGGCGCTTTTCGTATCGAAAAAAAACGCCCTTGGCCTCACTCAAGCGAGCCTTGCAGAAGCAGCTGATATTTCTGCTGCCGCTGTCGCTATGTACCTGAACGGCACGAACCCGCTGAACGTAAAGTTTGCCGCGGTGCTGTCTCGCCTGCTGGATGTACCCGTTGAGAAGTTCAGCAAGAGACTGGCGAAGGAGATCAGCGGACTCACAAGCGGTGCTGAGCGCACGAACGCTTCATCGCCAGGCGCGACAGCTTCAGACATCGTTCGTCAAATGCTAGAGAAGCAGGGGAAATCGCTACCTGAGGCTGCAAGGAAGAGGTTGCTTGCAGCGGCTGAAGCCGACGATGGCGGCGGTGTAATCGAGCTCGATTACTACCGCCCCGGCGCCGTGGGCGATGAAGTGTGGATTGCGCATTACGACGTCCGCGCGGCAATGGGCGGTGGCCAGATCCCGCACGACTACCCCGAGATGTTTCAGGACGTGCGCGTCAGCCCCCAACATTTGCGCGAGATGGGCGTGGAGTTCAAAGAGCACTTCCACCTGAAGATGGTGACAGGTTGGGGCCAATCAATGGCGCCCACGATCAAGCACCGCGACCCGCTTCTGGTCGATGTCAGCGTCCGCGAATTCACCGGCGATGGGATCTACATGTTCTCTTGGGAGGGGCACCTGTACATCAAGCGCCTTCAGTGGATTGGCGACGACCAGATAAAAATGATTTCTGATAACGAAAGGCACACGCCGCAAACGATCAGGGCAAATGAAACCTTCATTCAGGCGCGGGTGCTACTGGTGTGGAATGCTCAATTAGTTTAGCCCCTCTGACGACAGATAAATCAACCAACATACAAATCGATAGCAATACATCACATAGGACGCATATGAATAGGGACGCAAGCGCTACACACAATTTCAATGCGGATGCTCGTTGGTTTTTGAACCAGATGAGCAGTCGAAAACGGGCCCTTCCACTTTTCGCTGCCACCGCAGGGAAAATGGCCGATGAATGTGATGAAAAGCTGATTGAGTTTATTGAAACGCACTCCCCATCTATCGAATATAACGAAAACAAAAGCATAAAAAAATATATCGTTCCGGAAGGCCACTATACAATTCACAACAAACTTAAGAATGCCCATAGCGACTTTTCGATATTTGCGAACGCTCTTCCGATGATGGCCTTCGTTTCGATTGTTAGCTTATTCGATGCGTATCTCGCAAGGCTTCTTAAAGGAATACTTTTGATCAAACCAGAACTACTTCACAGTAGTGGAAGATCCATAACATTTTCAGAGCTTTTAGCGTTCGGTAGCTTTGAGTCAGCGCAGCAGCATTTCGTAGAGAAAGAAATTGAAATGATACTGCGCGAAAGTCACATAACCCAGTTTGATATTCTTGAGAAAAGGCTGGGAGTAATCCTGACGAAACTCCCAGCGTGGAAGGGCTTCATAGAATTAACTGAAAGGAGAAATCTTGTAGTCCATGCAGACGCAAGAGTAAGTGCACATTATCTTGATACATGCGAAAAATACCAAATAGCGACACCCAAAGAGCTAAGAGTAGGCGACAGGCTTGAAATCTCGCCGAAATACTACAGACAAGCTTGCGAGTGCGTAATTGAGATCGGCCTGAAATTAAACCAAGTTATTTGGCGCAAGATACTTCCAGAGGACTTGATGGCGGCGGAGTCGTCATTCATTGATACTACTTACGACCTGCTGATATCGAAACAATATGAACTCGCAGAACGCATACTTGAACTCAGCAAAGAAAGAAATTTTGCGAAGGTAGATACAGAATCAAGGCTCCTGATTCTCATAAACTTAGCGATCGCCCTTAAAGGGCAGGAAAAACAAAAAGACTGTGAAAGCCTGCTTTCGAGCGAAGATTTTTCAGCATTATCCCAAAGATTCAAACTAGCCAACATGGTACTTATGGAAAAGTACGAAGAAGCTAGCATTCTTATGAAAAAAATTGGGAAAGATGGGGAAATTAGAGAGTCGCATTACCGAGAATGGCCGTTATTCAGATGGTTCCGAGAGACCGACTGGTTTAAGTCCGCTTTCGAAACGGTATACGGGATTAAGTTCACGGTTACTGAAAACCTCGGCAACTCTAAAACGAGTCCTTTAATTCAGCATGATGAGTCCACAGAAACTGTTCCTGAAACTGATTGCGAACCTGAGGCTGCGGCCACTGGTCCGGTCGGAGAGGTAATTTCACTTGCTCCCTATCTCGCCGCCCCAGAGCCTCAGGCTCAACCGCATCAAGCGTCGGCTGACGGAGAAAAGTAAAACCACTTGCCGATAGGAATTATTTACCCCACACTCAGTGTAGTACCTACGGAGAGGCCATTGATCATGAAACGTGACTAACTTTGTACATCAAATCGAAAATTAGCCCGCCTTCAAGCGGGCTTTTTTGTGGGTGGTCAAAAAGGTGCCGCTTCCTCAATTGTCTCAGCAACCTCCACGGTCCGATCATCGTCGGCACTGGCTTCCCACTTCAGCGTCACCGACTCATCGTCGTTAAACGTCATGTCTATGCCATCCGTCTCGGTTAACAGCCCAACCACCTCCTCCCACTCCCGATCTCCGTCAGTGTCCAGGCGATGGATCGTCACCCAGCGCTGAATCTGCGCCACGGGGTGATTGATCATCGATGAGACACGAAGCCCCAGCCTTTCAATACCGCTCATCTCCAGGCGCTCTGCCTGATTTTCTTGATTTTTCGCCTTTGCCATCTCGCCCCCTAGATACTGGATATGCATACAGCTTCGGCCAGAGCATACGCCACAACTTTGGAAAATAAATTAACCGCCGGTATTGACGATACATAAACCGGCGGTTAATTTACATCCATCGCCACCGAGTACCCAACCAGGGACCCGCAGCGAAGGGTCGAGAGATCCGCCGATCTTTAGTTCCACCGCCTCACCTTGCCGGATCACCACCGGCCCAGATTCAAAGGCAGCGATGAACCGGCCTCAACGGTTCAGAGGGTTGGCAACTGACCCGGGCGTGCAGCGTAAAACGCCAAGAACAGTTATCCAGCGGGAGAACAAGCCGAAAGGCCCGCGGCTGGAAGAACAATTTGAGATAGGCCAATGATCGACGCCAGCAGCGGGTCATGGCGGAAAGTTTCACTGATGCACCTGGTGACGGGTGCATTGGGAAAACAACCGGAGAGACAGAAATGCCAGCACCTAAACGCCCAACCGCCGCACAACTGCAACGTCAGGTCGACAACTGGAACGCCAAACACCCGGTCGGCACCGTGGTCAGCTTCGAAGAAATCGTCGGTCGCGGCGAAACGTACCGCGCGGCGACGAGAGATGAAGCCTCGGTCTTCGGCGGTCACACCGCCGTGATCTTCATCGAAGGCAAGAGTGGCTTTGTTGATCTCGGCCACTGCAAGGCTGTTGCGTGACGCAACACGGATTTCACTGGCTGGCCTTGGCGACAGGGCCAGACGGGAAATCAACCGGAGACAGCAGCATGCAAATCAACCAGCAGAAAACGGTGCAGGTCGACGTGACTGAGTTGCACCTGCACATAAAGGTGCGCGACGGCTTCGCTGCCGGCCTGAAGGATGCACAGGGCGAAGAAGTAGGCAGCTACGAAGGCTACGTGCCGGACTTCTTCCCAGGTGATCACTACGGCGACTACCTGATCCTCAACATCGATCTGGAAACCGGCCAGATCAAGAACTGGAAGAAGCCCACCGCCGGCGACATCGAAAAGATGTTCGCTCAAGGTGAGGACGACTGAACAACCAGCGCCACGTCAGCCTGACGATAACTGCCCGAGCACCTGGTACTCCCCAGCACCAGGCCGCATCGGAGAGTGATCGAAGCGTGCCCAAGCGGGCTGCAGCGCTAGGATCGCAAAGCCCCGGGAACCTCCTGAGCCGGTATGAGCGAGACGGCCAATACTATAAACGCGGCGGGAATCAAGCAGGGGTAGCGCCCTGGTGTTTCGATCACTCTCCGATGCGGACGAAACTGCGGCCTATAACCGCCCACCTGCATCAAATCCCAGAATCGGTTGTTATCGAGCGCTGGCGAACTGAACACGACCGTGGAACTCGGCGCCGGAGACGTGACCGGCAAGCAGATGCGGCGTTGAAAGCTGGGTTGAACGCTTCGGCAGCCCTGGAGAAACGCAGGTTAATACGGCGCCAGATAATGCTGGTTGCCCCTCCGAGCGGTCGTCCCGAAAGGGTCCGCTCTCGCCGGATTCGCGCCCGGCCATCTGCATCCACCCTTCCCGACAACACCCGCATGCACTCCCCTCCGCGCCCAACGGCAACCAGCGGAACGGATGAGTGCAGCCGAGTTTTGTTGGATCAACCACAGAGGTATTCGCGATGCGCCCGGTAATGACTCGAATCGGCAATTCCCGCTCCGGCTTCAAGAGCGCTGGTAAAGCGCTGTTCCATCACTGGGGTGTAGACACGATTGAAGCTGATACCGGCTTTGGAAACTACACCGTGGCGGTCGTCGAGTATCCGGACGGCCGTGTCGACATCTTTCCCCCGGCGAACATTTTGTTCATCGATGTGCAGGACCAGGCTCAGGCAGTAATCGACACCTTCACTGGCGAAGCCAAAGTCGCCTAACCCCAAACACTGGAGGTCGCCATGAGCGATTTCGGACACTGCGAAGGTGATGCCTGCCGTCGCAAAGGCTGCCAAGGCTTGATCAAGATGCGCAAGGCCGATGGTTGTAGCTGCCACATCAGCCCGCCCTGCTCTGCCTGCACTGCCCCGCGCCACTTCTGTGACAAGTGCGAATGGGATGAGGCTGACGACGAGGTCATCAACGACTTCATCGTCAACGTCGATAAAGCCACCGGCAACTATCGCAGCTGGGAACCTCGCCCGCTCGACCCAAGCAAGATCGATTACCGAATCAGTTCACACACCAACTCCTCGCAGATCTGCGAAGGCGTTTACCCCGAAGGCACAACCAAAGACGAGATTCTGGCGAAGGTGCGCGGCACTTTCGGCGGTCGCTTTGAGCGCTTCGGCGGCGGCAACTTCAAGTACATCGCTTACACCGACTGAATCCCCCGCCGCTCTGGAGGCGACCATGGCAACCAGCTATGCAGACGGCGCGCAGGCCCGAGAGTGGGACAGGCGCTATGACGCTTGGGGACGGGAGAAGAAATCTCAGCCTGAAGAATTCCACGACTACGAAGCTGCCGAGCAGATGCGCACTCAGGCACTGGCTGATCGTGCCGCTCGCGCAATTGAAGAGCGCAAAAGCCTGAAGCGCCGCATCGGCCTGGCAATGGCGCAAATGGAAATGGTTTGTCCTCCAAAAGGAGGCTCAGCGTGAGCATTCAACAACGCGACCACGATACGGCAGTTACCTGGATCGAAGGCGAGATCAACAACATGATCCGCGACCTCGGCAAGCCAAACGCCAGCTCGGCGGCGACGTCGTGCATCACCCTCGCCTACATGTTGCGAGTCATCAACGACGACGAACACCGTCACTACCGGGCCCGCATCGACCAGGTCTACGCCACCTATAACGAGTCGAACAAGCAAGGAGCCGCAGCATGACCACTCCACCAGTCAAATCACTGATCGACGAACAGCTCGACGAGATTGAATCGAAGCTGATCATGCTGGGCTTCGGCCTTCCGTTTAATGAAGTTATCGGCCAGCCGCGTGAGCGTGCAGTGTCGAGCCTGCCGAAGCGCTTGGCGGCCACCATGAAGGGCGGTCGAATTGCGGTGAGGGTTCGGCCGTGAGTTGCTGGATTAGTATCGAGGAGAGCCTGCCCGTGCCGAACAAGAAAGTCCTAGTCTGTCGGGTCGGAAAGACAAGCTATCCTCCATTTATGGCGATTCGAAGGAACCGTGATCAAAAGCCGTGGGAATACATCGACGGCGATACTTGCCACACACGGATTACCCACTGGTTTCCTATTCCGGATATGCCGAAATGACCAGATACCAGCGCGCCAAACGTGTCGCCCTTTTGCGCGGCAGTGCAATCGCCATCTCCGCCCTCCTATTTCTGATGCTACTCAGCGCCCTCGCCGACCGCATCACTCAATAACCCACACCTTTTCAAAGCTGCGCACCTCGCAGCAAGGAACTGTCATGCCTGCAAATAAGCAAGCACTCGCGCAAGACTCGCTCGAAATGGGCGAAGCCAAAGACGCACAAAACGCTGTTGCTCCTTCGGTCGCTGTCACCGACATCGCCGAATACAGGCCGCACGAGGAACAGATCGTTCGCCTGGAAACCACCTACGCAAAGTTGGTCGTTGACTGCTCGACCAGCGAAGGCTTGGCGAATGCGAAGGAAGTTCGCGTCGATATCCGCGACGTGCGCTACGCATTGGCGAACACCACCAAGACGGCGCTCGCTCCCTATCAGCAGGCGGTTAAAGACGCCCAGGCTCGCGTCAACCAGGTGAAAGAGTTCGGCGAGACGCTGAAAGATCGAGTCTTGGCGATCGAAGCGCCTGTTGACGAAGCAATCAAGGCTGAAGAAAAACGTGTGGCTGATGCCAAAGCCGAGCGCGAACGTGTCGAGGCCGAACGCGTAGAAGTCATCCGGGCAAAGATCACCCGCTTCAGTTCTGTCGCTGCTGCATACGCAAGCCGCAGCGCTGCTGATGTCGCAAGCGTTCTGCAAAGCGTCAAGGAGTCTGTGATCCTGCCCGAAGAATATGCCGAGTTCGAAGCTGAAGGCACCATCGCTCGCGACAACGCTATTGAACAGCTGGAAACGCTGCACAAGTCTGCCGTTGAACGTGAAGAGGCTGCCGCCAAGCTGCTGGCTCAGCAGAAAGAACTCGACGAACTTCGCGAGAAGCAACGCATTGCCGACGCCGAAGCCGAGGAATTGCGCAAGCAACGGGCCGAGGAAGACCGCCTGCGCTTGAAGAAGCAGCAGGACGATCTGGACCAGCAGCGCCGCGACATGGAAACACAGCAACGCCAACAGCGTGAACAGCAGGAAGAGCAACAGCGCCAGCAGCGTGAACGCGACGCACAGTATCAGCGTGACCAGGAAGAACTGGCCCGTCTTCGCGCCCAAGCTGCCGCACCGGTCCCGATCACTACTGCTGCGACTGTGGTCGAAGGTAAGGCTGAAGTCGCACCTCTCAGCACACAGGCGGTCGTCGCTGAACCCGACGACGTGACTACGACTGCGCCGTCGGTTGAAGACATCGTCGAGGTTGTCGCCCTGGGCTTCGACGTGGACCTCGACACTGCTCGCGCCTGGCTTCGCGCCATCCGCTTCTAACTCCCCTTTCCATCTGAAGGCCGACACACTCCTTGTCGGCCACGGAGAGCGCCATGACCGACTCAGACACTCAAGCACCAACGGGCCTCGCCACTTACCACGATCCATCGCACAACGCGGCAGCGCTCATCCTCGACCCAGGCACCATGAAGTCGATGAGCGACCTCGCGCTGATGATGTCGAAGGGCGTGACAACAGTCCCCAAGCATCTGAAGGGCAATCAAGCTGACTGCATGGCGGTGGTACTACAAGCAATGCAGTGGCAGATGAACCCATTTGCCGTTGCGCAGAAGACGTTCATCGTCAACGGCGGTGCCCTGAGCTACGAGGCGCAGCTCGTCAATGCGGTGATCACCGCCAAGGCGCCAGTCAAGGGGCGCTTAAACTTCGAGTGGTTCGGTGCCTGGGAAAACGTCATCGGCAAGATGCGCGAAGTTACCAGCAGGACCAAGCAGGACGAGGACACTGGCGAGTTCAAGAAGTACCGCGTTCCGGACTGGAGCTTTGACGACGAGAAAGGTCTCGGGATCAAGGTCTGGGCGACCTTCAAAGGCGAGGACGAGCCGCGTGTTCTGGAACTTCTACTTACCCAGGTCCGCACGCGAAACTCTACGCTTTGGGCGGAAGATCCCAAGCAGCAGATTGCCTATTTGGTGACAAAAAAGTGGGCCAGACTCTTCTGCCCTGACGTCATCCTCGGCGTCTACACGCCCGATGAGTTCGAAGACTCGTACGGCGGCGAAATCGATATCACCCCTGTGAAGCAAGCGGCGAACACTGCTGCTGCCTCCAGCGTTTCCTTCGGCCCGAAATCCCCGTCGCCGGAAATCGACGGTGTATTCGCCGATCTTTTGGCCGTCGCGAAACAGCAAGACATCGAAGCCTATGCGGCAGCTTGGGCAGCTCTCAAGCCGAAGCAGCGCGCAGCAATCGGCCTTGAATGTCACGAAGCGCTCAAGGCCATGGCGGCAACTGTTGATGGCGACTTCACCGACATAACTGGCACCAACGACGACCTGTCTCAGGCCGAGGAAGCGGCGTAATGAGAGCTGAACTTCAGGGCACTGAAAAGTGGCATGCAGACCGATCTGGTCGGGTGACAGCCAGTCGGTTTAAAGACGTGATGGCCTGGGGGAAGCCTGACAAAAATGGGAAGCGCGAGCCCATGGGTGCACGCACCTCCTACATGCGCGAACTGTGCTTCGAACGACTGGCAAAGAAGTCCAAGCACAACGTCAGCAGCGCTTCCATGAAGTGGGGCCACACCGAAGAGCAGAAGGCTCAGGACGCCTACGAGATGCTGACCGGCAACATTGTGATGCCGTCGGAATTCATCGTTCACCCAAGGTACGACTGGCTCGGCTGTTCGCCAGACGGCCTGATCAACGATGACGGGGGCACCGAGTCGAAGTGCCCCTTCAATGAGGCGATACACGTCAGGACTTGGCTCGAAGGCATGCCCGAGGAACACATGCCGCAGGTACAGGGCTGCATGTTCGTCACGGGGCGGAAGTGGTGGGATTTTCTGTCGTTCGATTCTCGTCAAGATGAAGAGTGTCAGCTCTACATCGAGACGATTTACCGCGACGAAGACTACATCGCCAACCTGCACAAAGAGCTGGTCCAGTTCAACCTGGAACTGAATCGCATGGTTGATGAGGTCGCCGACAGAGCTCGTGCGCAAGCTCATCGGTTAAGTGCCTGATATCGAATGAGGTGGCCATCATGATCAGTAACCTGAAATACGACATCGAGTTCCGACGCGATAAAGCGCTGGAGCTTTCCAGCCAGGTCGAACAGCACTTGGCCGCGGGCGGGCGATTCTCCAGATCCGAGCCCGCTCAGATTAATCCGCTACCTGCGGAGCGCTCGGCGAAGATCGACCCCGACACCATCCTCAAGCGCCGCCGGCCTTCGCCCACCCGGGCAGAACGCATCGCGCTGCGGCGGATCACGGAGGCGTTATGAGCGAACTCACACAAGATCAGGCGAACGACGCTCTCCATTACGACCCGGAGACGGGGATATTCACGCGAAAGATCCAGACTTGCGGGCGAGTGAAAGTAGGAGATGTTGCGGGTTATGTTCGGGATGACGGCTATCGCATGATTCGAGTTCGTGTCCGGCAGTACCTTGCTCATCGTCTGGCATGGCTCATGGTTACCGGGAAATTTCCAGAGAATCAGATAGATCACATAAACGGGAGCCGCGGCGACAACCGATGGTGCAATCTCCGCGCAGTGACCAATACGGAAAATGATCGTAATCGAGCAGTGCGCCGCGATAGCGCTTCTGGTGTGATGGGGGTCCGCAGGCACAACCGAGCCGATGGATGGGTTGCGAGAATTACTGTCAGCGGCAAAATAATGAACCTGGGCTTTTTCAAGAATATTGAGGATGCGACTGCTGCCAGAAAGTCCGCTGAAGCGAAACACGGGTATCACAGCAACAGCGGGAGAACACGCAATGCCTAAAGCATCCGTCAAGCGTCGAAAACCGAACAACGGCTTCGCCCGGGCCGAACGAAGCTGCCGGGCGCTGCTCCGAACCAACCACGTAGCCGTCGTGAACATCGACCCAAGTGGCGCGCAGATCATGGCGAACTGGAAGAGCTGCCGGCAGATCCGGAGCCTCGCGATTGCCAACGCTCTGTTCGACTTCTCCTACCGCTGGACGATCTACCTCAGCGCCATGTGTCGAGACGAGCGCGGCGTTGAGTACGTCAAGTCAGTGGAAATATCGCCAGAGGGCATCTACAAGGTCGAACGCCTCACCGATGCCATCGAGCATTACTACCTGGAGCTGCGCGGCAGCTGCAACCCAAACCACATGGTTGCGTCAGGGTGGATCGCCGTTCCCGCGGATGTGTCGCTTGATGAGGCCCAGGCCGCAAAGCTGTTCTACTCCGCCGGCGCCTGGCATCAGGTGAAGGTCGCGGCATGAGGCGAATCAGCAACCAGGTGCGCCAGCGCCGACGACAGACATGGCTGGATATACCGGCCCACGGAATTGAAGAGGAAGGCCATGGCCGAGGAACAGCAGGAGCCGACAGCGGAAGCCAAGAAGCAGCGCCGCAAGCGCGAGAAGGAAGCCGAGAAGAATGCCGCGCTGGGCATCGGAAAGTTTCAGATCGAAGTGGCCGGGGTGTTCAAGCCTGACTTGCAGAAGGTGATGAAGGCCCACGGTATCAACAACCAGCAGGACATTCACCAGCGGCTGCTGATCAACCTGATCGCCGCCGACTTCGAGACCCAGGCCAAGATGCTTCAATGTGTCACGACACCTTTCATTATCAGTGAGAAGGTGTCACGCGAATTCAGAAACAAAAGTCTGCTCGCGCTGGGCGCCTCTCCTGGTGAGCCAGATGACGAAATAGTCGAACCTGAATGTTAGAGAATCAATCAGCTCCTACTACTCAGTATCTTAAGGAAAGCCAATTAAGAAATCTGCTCAAATTCTTATACGGTTTTTACCAAGCTTAACGATGTCGACAACTGCAATTTTAGGCGTTGCTTGGCATCATTTACAAAACCTGTGATGTTGTTTTTTCCCAAAAAATCGAGCATGTAAGCCTTGGCCTCAGCGGGCACAGTAAAAGTGTCGGCGAACATCATTAGCTTTATCTCAGACTCGATTTCTTCTGCAGTACGCTCAGGAATTTGAGAGACATAGTTATCAATGTGAGCACTTAAAATCGAGTCGATTTTTTCTATTGTTTCACCAAGCATTGTAGGCAAGTACCTTTCATAACACTTATAAAAGGTCTTCCCGCTGATCGAGGCAGCATATTCTGGCAAAATAAAATAAGGCTTGTCTCCGTCCAAATGAGACTCTCTTGTCAGGTCATAGCCTCTATGCACGACCATATTCCTAAGCCCCCTCAAGAATGAATAATTTTGCTCACCATCAGAGAATCCTTCAAAAATAAAATCCGTCCTAATAGATTCAAGAAACTCCAAATAGTACGGGTATGTTTTTTCTGAAAGATACTCTGTCAACGAAACAATACTTGAAAGACAGCTTGAATAATAAAAGCGAAGTTCAATGACAGCCTCAGCAGTGATAGGCGCCGAGTACCCTTTCGCGACTCTAAGCGCAACATTTCGAGATTGAATATAGTAATTCAAAGTTTCTAGTATATCGGTTTGGTACATGTTTGCTCCTCGAGCCGACTCCATGCCGGTGACAAGTAATACCCCACCACAACCCAAATTGCCACTGTCGCATCCGGTCACGGAGGGCGGCGCCTGACTGGAGAAATCCATGAGCCACAACTGCGCATACGTCCGGCAGCACTATCAGGTGCCCGCCGAGATTGGCCGCCGCGTCATCGCCTACGGGAAGCCCGGCGTCATCCTGGCTGATCGCGGTCACTACATCGGCGTGGTGCTGGACGAAGACCCGAAGAAGCGGATCAGCAATTACCACCCGACACACGAAATGCAGTACGGCGAAATGGCCGAAACGCTGCCACTCAAAGAATGGCTGGTCCTGCCGTTCAAGCATGACTGGGATGATCTCAGCTGGAGCCGAGAGGCCCGAGAAGACTTGGTCAGGGTTTGGGCGGCCACTCGAGGTCAGGCCAAATACAAGGCCTATGAGCAGCTTCAGGATTACTGCCACAGCATCAAGGCAATGCTCTGCTTCAAGGTGCGGCGAGCCTGATCCATCTTTTAAGCCGCACCTACCGGCAACAAGTCACCAAAACCCCATACAACCGACCCCAGAATAACAGTCGCTATAGCAACTTGATCGCATATGCCGATCTGCCTGAAGTATTTAGTTCGGGTGGCGTAATAGGTTGGGCCTGACAATGATACCGATAGTGATCCGCGCATTCCGCCCACTTGGAGGTGTGCAAGAAATGCGGCGCAGGCCATCAAGGCCCCCGATCTTGCTATCCACATGCTTGGTTTTTCCATGGCGACAACCATCAGGCAGGTTGCTATTGGGATCATCAGTGCAGTTATAACGAACAAAAAATACATTCGTCTGTGCTTGAGAATCCCAGTTTCGTATGGGCACTCAACAATGTTGCCGCTCACTGTTCGCTCCTTATACCGACTCCATGCCGGGCCGAACACAAATACCCCACTTCAACGAATCACGCCAGCCGGCGAGGCAGGCGCGCATCTGGAATTCAATATGACCATCGAGCACAACGTCATCAGCTACAGCGGCGGGAAAGACAGCACCGCAATGCTTCTGCTGGCTGTCGAGCGAGAGGTCGAACACCTGCATGCAGTGTTTGCGGATACCGGTAATGAACATCCGTCGACCTATGACTACATCCGGTACGTCGAGCAGGCGACAGGCGTTCCTATCCGTTGGATTCGCGCCGACTTCACGAAACAGATTGAAGGGCGCCGACAGATGATGCGTAACGTCATAGCAGGCACACACAAAAATCAGGGGCGCTACGAGTGGACTGTCGAAATAGCTGAACAGGCACTCGAACTGCTCTACACCACAGGCAACCCTTTCCTCGATATGTGCATGGTTCACGGGCGGTTCCCCTCAACCAAAGTGGCATTCTGCTCAAAAGAGCTTAAGCGGGACCAACTGACAAAGCAGGTCCACCTGCCGCTTCTCGACGCAGGTGATGATGTTCAGTCCTGGCAGGGGGTCCGGGCTGATGAAGGGGCGAAACGCGCCCTTCTTCCGGCTTCGGAACACGTGATGACTCGGGATAACGGCTCCGAGCTTTGGAATTATCGGCCGATCCTTCCGTGGAATGCAGAGCAATGTTTCGAGATGCACCGCAAGCATGGGCTCAAATCAAACCCTCTTTACGAGCTCGGGATGCGGAGGGTCGGATGCATGCCATGCATTAACGCCGGGAAGGATGAGCTGCTGGAGATCAGCAAGCGCTTCCCGGAAGAACTTGAGCGACTCGCAGAATGGGAGCAGCTGATTTCGAAGGTCAGTAAAACCAAGGTGGCTACGTTTTTCCCCGCCTCGGACCTCGGTGCCAAGTCTGCAGCTGAAGCCGGAACGCTATCGCATGGCGTCCAGGCTAGGGTCGAGTGGGCCAAAACCTCACGCGGCGGCCGGCAATATGACCTGATTCGCGTAGATCCAGAAGTTGAGCTTTGCAGTTCGATCTACGGACTCTGCGAATAAACCTTCCTCGCCCTCTCCCCACGCCACCGCCCGGGCATGACCCGGCATAGGACGCCCCATGCCCACAGAAAACAAAATCGCCGAGCCAATGAAGGTTGAGCGTTCGACAGTCACGAAGCTGGTGATCACCGGCGCGCCGCGGCTTGACGCGATCACCGCGTTCCTCGAGGACTTCGGCCGACGCGACTGCCCGACCGAAGCGGACCCTGGCTACCAGACAGCCCAGGGCAAGATCACGATCAACTGCTGGGACAACAGCTGGAACGCCTACTGGGGTGGGATGGGCCCGCGCACCGTCGCGGAGTTCGTCGCCGACTGCGACTGGCACTACATCCTCAATTGCCTGGATCGCGGGATCAGCCCCACCGTATTCAGCGGCAACGCCCTCCACGCGCTGGCCAAGAAGTGCATCGTCCAGCGCCGCCGGCAACAGACCGGGCGCCATGATTGGGAACTGGGCGAGCTGAGCAAAGATGAAGCCCGCGAGCTTTGGCATGACATTGACGTGCTGCGCAGCATCGAGAGCTCAAGCGAATGCTGGCATCAAAGCGCACTGCTGACCGATTTGTTCGGCGATGAATGGCATTACCCGCTCGACGGCAAGGCAGTCGAAGAGAACCACAAATTCACGTACCTGCGCCGAGTTGTCGAGGCCGTCCAGGCAGCGCTGCGCCAGGAACAGCAGCAGGTAGCAGCATGAAGCGCATCTACCTCAGCGGCCGGTCGCCGCTTAAACGTCAATCAGACGAGCTGCCTGGTGTGAATCAATGATTGGAATCGCTCCAGTACCCTGATGCTCCGCGATCCACTTCCGAGTCAGTTCCACGTCGAAGCGCCAACTGTGCGCTTTCATCAACACAAGCGCCGCACCGGTGATTCGATAGTGACCGCACTTCGGGCAGGTTCTCTCCAGGTAATCTTCATCAGCATCAATCGCCACCGCAGGCTCGGCGCAAATCAAGCAAGTCATGAAGTTCTCCTTTTAGCTTTTCACTCAACTGTAGCTGACACCTACACCTCCTCCACCGCCCGGGCATGACCCGGCATAGGGCACCCCATGTGGCGCCGAACCATCGCTACGATGTAATTGGCACTTCAGCGGGGCGAAGTAGGAAACCCATCTATTCCGGCGTTACTGATTTACCAGAACGACTCGGCAAGTAATCAGATCGCTCTTTAGTGACACGATGCAATAAAGAAACGTTGTAGTCGTAAGTCGATATCAACGGTCCGGAGCCTTCCTGCCGAGCAATCCCGAGCCATTGCCTCGTTCGTTCAACGTCAAAGAATTCGTTTTTGAACTTCATCTTCGCAACAAGGTTTGCTGAGACCCTAAAGTGTCCACATCCGGCCGAGCATTTGACCTCGGACCAGCATCCTGTCGTGTGAACAATTTTAGAAGCAGCTTGGCAAATTAAGCATTGCATGTCCGATCTCCATTTCGATGACCAACTCACTGTAGCCGAACACCGGCCAAGGACCCTCCATGCCCACAGAAAACAAACCGGCTGATCCAGGCTTTGACTTGAACACGCCAGATGGCGGACGCGGTTACATCGACAACCTGTTCAAGACTGTGCTCAAGCGTCACGACTACCGTCAGTACATTAATGAGCGGCTGGCCGGCGACTTCGCGTGCACGCTGGCGCAGCACTTCGAGGAGGTCAAAGCTCGCGAACAAGCCCTACAGCAGCGCCTGAATGCAGCGGATCAACAGATTGATGACCGCGCTGGCACCTGCGAGTGGAGTCGGGAAGACGACAGCGGCATCTGGCATAGCGGCTGCGGTGTGACCTGGTCATTCCATGATGACGGTCCGGAAGAGAACGGCATGCACTTCTGCCACTCCTGCGGGAAGACATTGGTGGTTGAAGCCACCGTGTCGGAACCCGAGCGGGATGATGACTGGCATATGAACCCCTGCAAGCAAGGTCATCGCGATGTCGGTGCGTCCGGTGGAGTCGCCCACTGTTACACCTGCGGCGAAGAGATTACAGCCACCACTACGCAGGAAGCATTCGAACAGTGGAATGCAACGCACGCAGCAGTCGACGCAGCACCCGAGGCGAAGCCATGAGCGGCGCCGAGCTCTGGATGATCAACGTCCGGATGCGACGAGTTGAGGAAATCAAGTTGCACCAGCGGGCCGGCCTGAGTAACCGGCCCTGGCCGAAGTGCTACCAAGGCCCAGGCCGGACCTACATGCTCCATGAAAGCCAGGTTCACACTTCGCGCCATTCGGCGCTGGCCGCTTTGAATCGCAGCCTGCAAGCCATCTATGAAGAGCGAAACTTGAAGCAGCAAAAGCTGTTTGCCGAAATGCTGTCCATCACCTCCGAGCTGGAGCATGAACAGGCCTCCGCCTGAGCTCAACAGGAGTACATCTGTACTCCATCTCGGAATTTGGCAATCACGCCTGCGATCGCATCGGCAGTTGGCGCAGCTCCTGCTCAGCAAGTCGGCGCGCTTTTCCAACGCCCCAGGCCAAGGCACGCGTCATCGACTCACTAGGTCGGCAGTTAACGGCTTCTTCATAGAGCGCCATGCCTGTTGCGGCATACACCCCGATAAACAACTGAGTAGTGCCTGCAGTAGACAGCCTCACTTGAACGTCAAAGTGAGTTCCATCGTCGAGCTCTTCACTATGTGTCCGGGTGTAAAGCGTTGGATCTGCCCATGCCCAAAAGGCGCTGCCTCTGATACGCATCTTGTTGTCCCTCCTGCCAGCGAACAAATAAGGCACAACCATAGTTCAGTGCAAAAGAATGAAACATGACCATGACTCAGGCCAATAAATTCTAATTATTGAAACTCTCTCCTCCTTCCAAAATCAGCCCCTATAGCGGCAAGGGACAGGTGCTGCCCGGAGATTCCAGAAATTAGTCATCTGCTCTGAGATCCTCAAACTTGTGGGGTAATTCCATCCAGGCATCAAGGGATGCTATTTGGCGCGCTACAGCAGCGTCCCACGCCGGGCCCACCGCCTTATTCTCGCGCATCATCGCCTGCATGCCAGATGTCGCTTCTATGAACTCATGATGAAGCTCTATCGCCCTCTCTAAAAACTCTTCCCGCCGACTCATAGAAATTCTCCCGAGACAGGTTGAAGTGTTCGTCTCTCGAACGATGTCCACAGTCGAGAAACTGCTGCGCCTCAGTTGGTGGATTGCCTACCGACTTAGTAATTCCGAATTACCGGACCGCCGGTAAACATCCTCCCCCTTCAAAGTCAGCCGCTATAGCGGCAAAGGACAGGTATTGCCCAATGAAAAGAACAGTCGTGCTGACCGGTAAGGCGGTCGTGAATTTTCGAAAGGTGATTGAGGACATGGATGACGACGAGGTTGCCGAGTTGGTGGTCAGCGATGACTTGCGCGGGGCGCAGATCGATGACGACGACCTGCTGGACATCGAGTGGATTCACGACGATGTCGACATCAAGGTGACGCCATGATCGCCCTCGCCTGGTTCGCCTACGTGTACTGCTACAAGGGGCCACGGTGATGAACAGACCGGTAACCGAGCAGGATTTCAGAAAGCCAGAGTTCAGGGGCCAAAAGCCCGAGGACTACGAGTTCCGGGAAGACGGTGCAGTTGTCCGCAAGGATCGATGGCAAACGGCGATCCATCGGATTCGCTGCACTGTCGGACCAAAAGGCCGGGAGTTTGAAATCGTGGACGTGGTCAAGGCCGTAGAGAGGCTGGCAGGCAATTGGCAAGACGCTGAGCCTGATGAAGACCCCGTCCACCAGACGATAGACCTTCGCCTTTCCTGCGGAACGGTTCTGGCTCGATGCGAGCGAGGACCAGCCCCCGCGCCTTTCACCTGCCACTGGCAATTCGGCGCTATCGATTTCACCAGCAAGGACTTCGGCGCCGACGTCATCGAGTGGCAAGAGTCACCGCCACCACCCGCCGAACAGATCTAACCCCTCTTCCACCTACCAGCCTGCCGGTGAACGGCGGGCGAGGAATCCGCATGCCTGAACCAATCAGTTACCAGCTCGCGACCATCAAAGACATTTTCGACAAGGTGCCGACAGATCGAATCCGCGACTGCATGGAGGAGCTTGGCGTTTTACTCAGCCAGGCTGCCGCATCCCGTGACCTTTTCGCGGCTTGCGCCGAAGAACTCGGCCTGCCTCGCGAGTCCGCCGAGCCAAAACTACCTGAGTTCTTCACCTGGGTAGACGACGGCAAGGGCGAGCTTGCCTTCCACGTCGTGGCCGACTCTGGTGACGGCACGCCAGCCCCTGTATTCAGCATCGAAACACACGTAGCCCCCAAATAACCACCTTCTGCCGCCGCGCGCGGCATGGAGCACCCAATGAAACGAGAACTGATCAAAATCAGTGAGTTCCAGCGCCGGCGCTGGGGCGAGAACGGCACTCCGCAGTGCCCGCAAGCGATCCGAAACCACATCCGAAACGGCGCGGTGCCTGGGGAGCAGATCGGGAAACTCTGGTACGTTGACTGGACCGCATTCACCCGCTCGGACGGTAACGACCTGGTGGCGATGGTATTGAAAGGAGCTGCATGATGGTCCCTCGGCCGCGGAACAAGGCGAATAAGAACCTCCCGCAGAACCTGTACTTCGATGCGCGGCGCTCGACCTACCGCTACCGTCGGCCAACAGATGGGAAATGGTTTCAGTTCGGCGCCGATCGCATCAAGGCAATCGACGCCGCGAAGCAGTTAAATCTGGAGTTTATGCGCGGAGCTGACCTTGTCGGCGCGGTTATGAACCAACCCATCGATTCGTTTTCCGGCTTCCTCGACACCTACGAACGCGACGTTCTGCCGCCGCGGGAATTGGCAAAGGGCACCCTCGGCTTATACGCGGTGCACTTCAGGCGTTTCCGCAAGCAGTTCGAAGGCAAGACCGTCGACCAGATCACGATTCGCATGGTCGCCGAAATGCTGGATGCGCTTACGCCGCGGACGGCGAACCAGTGCCGTGCGCTGCTGACAGACATATTCAACCACGCCGCTTCCAAAGGGCTGTGCCCGGACAACCCGGCGGCGAGCACGATCAATCGGATCGAGAAGAAACTGCGCAAGCGTCACACCGTCGAGGGGCTGAAGGCCATCAGGGAGAAGTCGCCAGTCTGGCTGCAGAACGCGATCGACTTGGCCCTGATCACCGCGCAGCGCCGGACAGACATCCTCGACATGCGGTTCGACGGCGTCCGAGAGGGCCATTTGTACGTGGTGCAGAAGAAAACGGCCAAGGCCAGTGACGCGGCATGGATTCGATTTCGAGTGACACCGGAACTCCAGGCAGTCATCAGTCGGTGCCGTGACGATGTTGTCTCGCCGTACCTTGTCCACCGCAAACCGGATCGCCTCAAACAGAAGCAGGCGCAGACAAAGGACCACTGGACGAAGGTTGAAGAGAGGTATTTGACTCGAGCATTCAAGGACGCCCGAGACGCGGCGGAATGCTACAAGGGATGGAAGGAAGAAGAGATGCCGGGCTTCCACGAGGTTCGAGCGTTGTCGCTCCACCTGTACAAGAAAGCCGGAAAGGATGGGCAGAAAATCGCAGGTCATGCGAGCGAGGGCATGACCAGAAACTACCAGCGAGACCACGAGGAAATCGTCTGGGCTGAGGCAATTCCGGACCTGAATATCAGCGAAATCACCGGGTAGTTTTGCGCCAGTTTTGCGCGGGTTTTGCGCAGGCACAAAAAAGCCGATCTATCTGATCGGCTTAAGTGTCTGATTTTACTCAGGAAATATGGTCGGGACGGAGTGATTCGAACACTCGACCCCTAGCACCCCATGCTAGTGCGCTACCGGACTGCGCTACGCCCCGACTAGGCGTGAAACTCGTCCTTCATCTCGAAGAACGCTCAAGAATATATCGCAAGCTTTTGAAAACTGGAAGTATTCAAACGCATGAATTTATTTCTTGAGGACCACCAGCACATCTTCCAATTCGGCAATCATCTGCCGAATCATCTGTTTGTATTGAGTGGTGTCGTCTTTGGCTTCATCGCCGGACAAACGCAAGCGTGCGCCGCCGATGGTGAACCCTTGATCGTAAAGAAGCGCGCGGATCTGCCGGATCATCAGCACGTCTTGTCGCTGATAATACCGGCGGTTTCCGCGCCGTTTGACGGGGTTGAGTTGAGGAAACTCCTGCTCCCAATAGCGCAGCACGTGCGGTTTTACCGCACACAGCTCGCTGACTTCACCAATGGTGAAGTAGCGTTTGCCTGGGATGACGGGTAGCTCGTCGTTATGACTTGGTTCCAGCATAAGCCTCAACTCGGGCCTTCAACTTCTGCCCTGGACGAAAGGTGACCACACGGCGAGCCGTGATCGGGATTTCTTCACCCGTTTTCGGATTGCGGCCAGGCCGCTGGCGTTTGTCCCGAAGGTCGAAATTGCCGAAACCGGACAATTTGACTTGTTCGTTGTCTTCAAGAGCGTGCCTGATTTCTTCAAAAAACAGTTCGACCAATTCCTTGGCCTCCCGTTTATTCAGGCCCAGCTCTTCATACAGACGTTCCGCCATTTCAGCTTTCGTCAGAGCCCCCATACGTCACTTCCTTAACGTGGCGTTCAACCTTTGTTCGAGCGAGGTGAGGATGTTTTGCGTCGTGGTATTCACCTCATCGTCATTAAGAGTGCGCGATGGATGCTGCCAGGTCAAGCCGACTGCAAGGCTTTTTCTATCAGGATCAATGCCTTTACCCTGATACACGTCAAATAGCCTGAGGTCCGTCAGCCATTCCCCTGCATTTTCACGGATTACGTCCAGTACAGCGCTGGCTGCGACGTCTTTTTCGGCGATCAGCGCAAGGTCACGACGCACTTCAGGAAAGCGCGACAACTCCTGGAATTTAGGCATTTTACCCAACGCCACTTCGGCCAGAACCAGCTCGAAAACGAAGACCGGACGGTCGAGACCGAGGGTTTTCGACAATTCAGGGTGGATTGCGCCAACGAAACCTACCAAACGGCCTTCGCGCTCGATGCGTGCGGTTTGACCCGGGTGCAACGCTGGGTGTTTGCCCGGCACGAACGTGAACGAATCCAGTGCACCGGCGAAGCCCAGAACCGCTTCCACGTCAGCTTTCACGTCGAAGAAATCCACGACGTCGCGGCCTTGCGCCCAGCCTTCCGGAAGACGAGTACCGCAAACGACACCTGCCAGCATCGGCTCTTGCTTCAAGCCTTCCAGCTGACCGACAAAACGCAGACCGCTTTCGAACAGACGCACGCGATCCTGTTGACGGTTCAGGTTGTGCTGAAGCGCCTTGACCAGACCAGGCCACAAGGACGAGCGCATGGCCGCCATGTCGTTGGAAATCGGGTTAGCCAGCAACAGCGGCTCGACACCCGGATTAAACAACTCGAATTGTTTCGGATCGATGAAGCTGTAGGTGATCGCTTCCTGATAACCGCGAGCCACCAGCAGGCGACGCAGTTCAGGCAGATCGCTACGCGCTTCAGCCTTGGCTTGCGGCGCCAGACGGGCTTGCGGATAGCGAACCGGCAGACGGTTGTAACCGTACAGACGGGCCAGCTCTTCGATCAGGTCGACTTCGAGGCTGATGTCGAAGCGGTGGCTTGGCACTTCAACGCGCCACTGCCCTGCCCCATCGGCAGAAATCTTCAGACCCAGGCCGCTGAGCAGACGCTCGACTTCGGCCGAATCCATTTCCATACCCAGCATCTGAGTGATGCGTTGCGCACGCAGAGTAACCGGCGCAATCGAAGGCAGGTGCTGTTCGCTGACGGTCTCGATGATCGGGCCGGCTTCGCCGCCAGTGATGTCCAGCAGCAGGCCAGTGGCGCGCTCCATGGCTTCACGGGCCAGTTGCCAGTCCACGCCACGCTCGTAGCGGTGCGAGGCGTCGGTGTGCAGGCCGTAGGAACGAGCCTTGCCAGCCACGGCGATCTGATCGAAGAACGCACTTTCAAGGAAAATGTCACGAGTGGTCGCGGTGTTGACGCCGCTGTGCTCGCCGCCCATTACGCCGGCGATTGCCAGGGCGCGAGTGTGGTCGGCGATCACCAGCGTATCGCTACGCAGGCTGACTTCCTGACCGTCGAGCAGCACCAGCTTCTCGCCCTCTTCGGCCATACGTACGCGGATGCCGCCATTGATTTCGGCGAGATCGAACGCGTGCAGCGGCTGACCCAGTTCCAGCATCACGTAGTTAGTGATGTCGACGGCCGCATCAATGCTGCGCACATCGGCGCGACGCAGGCGCTCGACCATCCACAGCGGCGTAGGCTTGGACAGGTCGACGTTGCGGATCACTCGCCCCAGGTAACGCGGGCAAGCGGCTGGTGCCAGCACTTCAACCGAACGCACTTCATCGTGCACGGCTGGAACGGTCGCCACGACCGGGCGGGTGACTTCAGCGGCGTACAGCGCGCCGACTTCACGGGCCAGACCGGCCAGGGACAGGCAGTCGCCGCGGTTCGGGGTCAGGTCGACCTCGATGCTGGCGTCGTCCAGGTTCAGGTATTCACGAATGTCCTGACCGACCGGTGCATCGACCGGCAATTCCATCAGGCCATCGTTGCCTTCGCCCACTTGCAGCTCGGCTTGCGAGCACAGCATGCCGTTGGACTCAACGCCACGCAGCTTGGCTTTCTTGATTTTGAAGTCGCCCGGCAGTTCGGCACCGATCATGGCGAACGGAATCTTCAGGCCCGGACGCACGTTTGGCGCACCGCACACGACCTGAAAAGTCTCCGAGCCATTGCTGACCTGGCAAACACGCAACTTGTCAGCGTCCGGGTGCTGCTCGGTGCTCAGCACCTCGCCCACCACCACACCGCTGAATTCACCGGCGGCCGGCGTAACGCTATCGACCTCAAGACCGGCCATCGACAGACGGGCAACCAGCTCGTCGCGACTTACCTGCGGGCTAACCCAGCCACGCAGCCATTGTTCACTGAATTTCATCCTGCTCTCCTAAGAATTCGTTACGACTAGCGAAATTGCGCGAGGAACCGCAAGTCGTTGTCGAAGAACAGACGCAAGTCGTTCACGCCGTAACGCAGCATGGCCAGACGCTCAACGCCCATGCCGAAGGCAAAGCCCGAAAACTCTTCCGGGTCGATCCCGGACATGCGCAGCACGTTCGGGTGAACCATGCCGCAGCCCATCACTTCCAGCCAGCCAGTCTGTTTGCAGACACGGCAGCCTTTGCCGCTGCACATCACGCATTCCATGTCGACTTCAGCGGATGGCTCGGTGAACGGGAAGTACGAAGGACGGAAACGCACGGCCAGTTCTTTTTCGAAGAACACGCGCAGGAATTCTTCGATGGTCCCTTTCAGGTCGGCGAAGTTGATATCGCGATCGACCAGCAGGCCTTCGACCTGGTGGAACATCGGCGAGTGGGTGATATCGGAGTCGCTACGATACACACGGCCTGGGCAGACGATGCGGATCGGTGGCTGTTTCGATTCCATGGTGCGGACCTGTACCGGCGAGGTATGGGTGCGCAACAACATGTTGGCATTGAAATAGAAGGTGTCATGCATCGACCGGGCCGGGTGATGGCCTGGGATGTTGAGCGCTTCGAAGTTGTGGTAATCGTCTTCGACCTCAGGACCTTCGGCGATGCCGTAGCCAATGTGGGTGAAGAACTGTTCGATACGTTCCAGAGTGCGAGTAACCGGATGCAGACCACCCGAGGTCTGGCCACGGCCAGGCAGGGTCACGTCAATGGACTCGGCAGACAGTTTGGCGGCCAGGTCGGCCTCTTCAAACAGTGCCTTGCGGGCATTGAGAACCTCTGTGACACGCTCCTTGGCAACGTTGATCAGGGCGCCGACTTGCGGACGCTCTTCTGCCGGCAAATTCCCCAGGGTCTTCATCACCTGAGTCAATTCACCCTTTTTGCCAAGGTAGTGAACCCGGATTTGCTCCAGGGCATTGATATCTTCAGCGCTTTGCACAGCCTCTAGTGCTTGAGAGACGAGCGCATCCAGGTTTTCCATGTACAGACTCCAGATACAAAATAGGGGAAGAGCTTGAAGGCTCTTCCCCTATTTATGACGTTTAACACCTGGCCCCACAGAGGTGAGGCCGGGTGACTGTCGGGGGTACTTAAGCCAAGGTGGCTTTAGCTTTCTCGACAATCGCAGCAAACGCCGCTTTTTCGTTCACTGCCAGATCAGCCAGAACCTTACGGTCGATCTCGATGGACGCTTTTTTCAGGCCGGCGATGAAACGGCTGTAGGACAGACCGTTGATACGTGCACCAGCGTTGATACGAGCGATCCACAGAGCGCGGAACTGACGTTTTTTCTGACGACGGTCACGGTAGGCGTATTGGCCTGCCTTGATTACCGCTTGCTTGGCAACACGGAATACGCGCGAGCGAGCGCCGTAGTAGCCTTTAGCAAGTTTCAGAATTTTTTTGTGACGTTTACGGGCAATGACGCCACGCTTTACACGAGCCATGAGTTACTTCCTCTATTCTTGACTAAAATTAACGAAGGCGCAGCATGCGCTCGACTTTTGCCACGTCAGACGGATGCAGCAAGCTGCTACCGCGCAGTTGACGCTTACGCTTGGTCGACATTTTAGTCAGGATGTGGCTCTTGAAAGCGTGCTTGTGCTTGATACCGTTAGCAGTTTTCAGAAACCGCTTAGCAGCACCACTTTTCGTTTTCATTTTTGGCATGTTCGGATACTCCGCATTCAGTTGATAAACATAATCAGAAGGCCTGCCGTGCCCTGTTGATTACTTCTTCTTTTTCGGGGCGATGACCATGATCAGCTGGCGTCCTTCCATCTTAGGATGCTGTTCGACCGAACCGTACTCGAGCAAGTCACCTTCAACTCGCTTGAGGAGTTCCATCCCCAGCTCCTGGTGGGCCATCTCACGGCCGCGGAATCGCAAGGATACCTTGGCCCTGTCCCCATCACTCAGGAAACGTACCAGGTTGCGCAGTTTTACCTGGTAATCCCCTTCCTCCGTCCCTGGACGAAACTTGATTTCTTTAACCTGAATCTGCTTCTGGTTTTTCTTGGCCGCGGCAATCTGCTTCTTCTTCTCGAAGATCGATTTGCCGTAGTCCATCAGTTTGCAAACAGGGGGTACTGCATCGGCGGAAATCTCCACCAAATCCAGCTTGGCCTCTTCAGCCTTAAGAAGCGCGTCTTCAATTGACACAATCCCAAGCTGTTCACCTTCAGCCCCAATTAACCGAACCTCGCGTGCCGAGATATTCTCGTTGATCGGGGCTTTCGGTGCAGCTCGTTTATCTTGTCTCATTTCACGCTTAATAATAATTACTCCGAATCTGGGCGACCACGCCGGGAAACCGCTTGCGCGAGAAACTCAGCGAACTGGGCGACGGGCATCGAGCCCAGGTCAGCACCTTCACGAGTACGCACAGCGACAGTCTGCATCTCGACTTCCCGATCTCCGATAACCAAGAGATAGGGAACCTTGAGCAAAGTATGCTCGCGGATTTTAAAGCCGATCTTTTCATTTCTCAAGTCAGACTTGGCACGAAATCCGCTTTCGTTGAGAGTTTTTTCAACCTCGGCGGCAAAATCGGCCTGTTTGTCAGTGATGTTCATGATCACTGCCTGGGTCGGAGCCAGCCACGCAGGGAATGCACCCTCGTAGTGCTCGATCAGGATTCCGACGAAACGTTCGAAGGATCCGAGGATCGCCCGGTGCAACATCACCGGATGCTTGCGACTGTTGTCTTCGGAGACGTATTCGGCTCCCAGACGGACAGGCAGGTTAAAATCGAGCTGCAGGGTACCACACTGCCAGACGCGACCAAGGCAATCTTTCAGCGAGAACTCGATCTTCGGACCGTAGAACGCACCCTCGCCCGGCTGCAGATCGTACGGCAGGCCAGCGCTATCAAGGGCTGCAGCCAATGCGGCTTCGGCGCGGTCCCACAGTTCGTCGGAACCGACGCGTTTTTCCGGACGAGTGGACAGCTTCATCTCGACATCTTTGAAGCCGAAGTCGGCGTAGACGTCCATGGTCAGCTTGATGAACGCAGCGGATTCGGCCTGCATCTGCTCTTCGGTGCAGAAGATATGGGCGTCGTCCTGAGTGAACGCACGCACACGCATGATGCCGTGCAGCGCACCCGATGGCTCGTTACGGTGGCAGGCACCGAACTCGGCCAGGCGCATCGGCAACTCGCGGTAGCTTTTCAGGCCCTGGTTGAACACTTGCACGTGGCAAGGGCAGTTCATTGGCTTGATGGCGTAGTCGCGGTTTTCCGACTGAGTGGTGAACATGTTGTCGGCGTAGTTGGCCCAGTGCCCGGATTTCTCCCACAGGCTGCGGTCAACGACTTGTGGAGTCTTGATCTCCAGGTAGCCGTTGTCGCGCTGAACCTTGCGCATGTACTGCTCGAGTACCTGATACAGCGTCCAGCCGTTCGGGTGCCAGAACACCATGCCCGGCGACTCTTCCTGGGTGTGGAACAGGCCCAGGCGCTTGCCGATCTTGCGGTGATCGCGCTTTTCAGCTTCTTCGATGCGCTGGATGTAAGCCGCCAGCTGCTTCTTGTCCGCCCATGCGGTGCCGTAGACGCGCTGCAATTGCTCGTTTTTGGCATCGCCACGCCAGTAGGCGCCGGACAACTTGGTCAGCTTGAAGGATTTCAGGAAGCGGGTGTTCGGCACGTGCGGACCGCGGCACATGTCGACGTATTCTTCGTGATAGTACAGGCCCATGGCCTGTTCGTTCGGCATGTCCTCGACCAGGCGCAGCTTGTAGTCTTCGCCACGGGCCTTGAACACTTCGATCACTTCGGCGCGCGGAGTGACTTTCTTGATCACGTCGTAATCTTTTTCGATCAGCTGTTGCATGCGCTGTTCGATGGCGGCCAGGTCGTCCGGTGTAAAAGGACGCTCGAAGGCGATGTCGTAATAGAAGCCTTCGTCGATGACCGGGCCGATGACCATTTTGGCGGTCGGATACAGCTGCTTGACCGCATGGCCAACCAGGTGGGCGCAAGAGTGGCGAATGATCTCCAGCCCCTCTTCATCCTTTGGCGTAATGATTTGCAGCGTAGCGTCGGCGCTGATGATGTCGCTGGCGTCGACCAGCTTGCCATCGACCTTGCCGGCCACGGTGGCCTTGGCCAGACCTGCACCAATGGATGCGGCGACCTCGGCTACGGAAACCGGGTGATCGAATGAACGTTGACTGCCGTCGGGAAGAGTAATAGTTGGCATGGCGCCTCCTCTCCTAGTGGTGACCCCTACCAAAGGTCACGTGGGTTGGGATGAGCCAGTACAAGATCCGGTCCAGGCCATTCAATGACGAACGCCTGCCTTACAGCGGCAGGAGCCTTGCGGCCAACCGGAAAACCGGAAAACCGAACCAGAGTGACTGGGATTCAAATCAGGGTTATTCGAACATCTGCCGCCACCGCGACTGAAGGTCTGCGGAGCTTGCAAATACTCGAGCCAGGCATGCTAGCACAGATGAACGGTCGTCGCGGTGCCGAGGTTTTCTGCTGGGGCAAATCAGTCCTTTTTATGCCAGAGTGCTGAACTTGAACCCCGCTTTACCCCTCAGATAACAAGACATTGACCCACAAGGAGCATCCCAGCATGCGTCTGAATCGTTTGTTCGCAGTAGTCGCCCCCATCGTCCTGTTGCTGCCGTTGGCCGCCCATGCCGATTGGCCGAAGGGCGAGCGCGAGAAATACATGGCTCAGTGCACCGAAGCGGCCACCCCTCAGATCGGCGCTGCGGCTGCAAAAGCCCACTGCGCTTGTGGTGCCGATGCAATCAAGTCATACCCGGCCAGCGACATTCAGTCGTTGATGGACAACCAGGCCAGTGACGCCCTGAAACAACAGGCCCTGACCCAGATTTCCAAGTGCAAGGCCAATAATCCGCAGAAAAAATAAGCCCGACAAGGCGTCAAAAAAGGGTTTGGTGCCGGCAAAAGGCATCTGAAAACCGCCTTTTTCGACAATTTATGCAGGTTTTACAGGTTTTTTTATCGTCTTTACTTTCGGCTGAAAGCCTTTTAAATCGGGGCTTTCAGCCACATCAGGCAACAAAGAAAGCGCGACTGTAGGGCAAACAGCACGTCCGGGGGGCTCCCAAAGCGAACATTTCGACTATGATACCCCGGTGTGCCCAGTTGGCCTGAGCAGCACAGTACTACTGAAAATATATGTTTCTTGGAGATACACCATGTCTAATCGCCAAACCGGCACCGTTAAATGGTTCAACGATGAAAAAGGCTTCGGCTTCATCACTCCTCAAGGTGGCGGTGACGACCTGTTCGTACACTTCAAAGCTATCGAAAGCGACGGTTTCAAAAGCCTGAAAGAAGGCCAGACTGTTTCCTTCGTGGCTGAGAAAGGCCAAAAGGGTATGCAAGCTGCTCAAGTTCGCCCAGAGTAATTTCTCGGCGCACTAAAAAAACCCCGTCCATGTGACGGGGTTTTTTATGGGTGAAGCAAAAGCCGGACGCTATCAGCCGCAGTTGATGCGCGTGATCACCAGGTTGGCATCGGTGTTCAGGTTCAAGCGGTCGGAGCGGTACTCCAGCGTCACCATATCGTCAGGCTTGAGGATACGGGCATTCTGCGCGCCTGCTCGAACACGTGCCTGTTCCAGCAGCGCGGGCGAAGCCTTTTTGCCAATGGTGAATTCGGCAGCCTTTGCTTCGCATCGACTGTGGCCGGTATCCGTCGTCGTGACAGGGTCTGTTGCCGATTCGGTAGATGTGCTGCTGCAACCTGCCAGCAGACTAGCGGCCAACAAAGTACCCAATGACGCGAGCTTCCAAGGCATGAAGCCTCCTTTTTTCAATAGTTAAGCTGAGATCGTGCGACCGCCAATCTGGCGTTTGGTTTCACAGGCAGCGCCAGCGCCCTGCCCTCGCCCCGGACAAGCGGCGAGTTTGCCTGAGCACTCCCGGTCATTCACCCCGCAATCGTGACTGAATATGACCTGCGCTCAATAAATATCGATGTAATCGAATGGTGGTGATGGCCAGTTCTCTTTCAGCGCATTGAAGATCTGCATGACCCACACCTCGTCACTGGCCGCGACCAATCCCACATACCCCGAGCCCTTGGCCCACGTCTCCAGACGAAACAGCAGCCCGCCGATGTCCGTGCCGCCCACGACACCCGATGAAATGTAAGCGATGCCGCCCTTGGTCACCCGCAATTGGGTGTGCTCATCATCACTGGCAGAGGCCAGCAGCTGGCGCACTGCCTCAAGGGTCAAGCCGTCAGGAGAGTTCAAATCAATCTGCACAGCACGGTCCTTGAAAAATCATCAAAACCCAAGTGTCGCATAGCCTTTCCCTCATGCCTAAGTCGGAGTGCCAAACACTCTGCAAAATGCTTAACTCACACCCAGACTTTCCCGAATTCACGAGCGCCAACATGACCACCGTAAGCATCGACGCCGACATCAAAGCCAAGTGGCCACAAGGCCACAGCTCTTACAGCCCGGGCAGTCCGGAAGAGCTGGCAATCATTGGTATCGATCTATTGGTCAAGGAGCTGGGGACTGAAGCGGCGCAAACCTTCATCGCGCAGGTATTCGAGAAGTACCCGGCCGACTACAAGGGCGCTGAATACAACGAAAGGGAGTAACCCCGCAGGCTGGCACCTGCGGGTGTGCAACTTACTTCAGACGAGCCAGACGCTGGGTCAGCAGGTCGAAGAAACCCTGGGCATCACCGCTTTCGACCCAGAAAGCGTTTTTCGGTGCTTTCAGGCCGTCATACCAGTCGACGATGGTTTGACCGAAGGTCGGGCCTTCGCGGCTATCAACCACCACATTGACCGAACGGCCAGTGAACAGCTCCGGCTTGAGCAGGTAGGCAATGACCGTCGCGTCATGCACCGGGCCACCCGGAAGGCCGTAGTGCTCCATGTCACCCTTAACGTACTCGTTGAGAATATCGCCCACCAGCTTGCTGGCATTGTTGTTCAGTGCGGCGATCTGCTTCAGGCGCGCTTCGCTGGTGAGGATCTTGTGGGTCACGTCCAATGGCAGATAGGTCAGTTTGACGCCACTTTTCAGCACTACTTCAGCAGCCTGCGGGTCGGCGAACAGGTTGAACTCGGCCACCGGGGTGATGTTGCCCCCGTTGAAGTGAGCACCACCCATGATCACCACTTCCTTGATGCCCTGAACGATTTCGGGCTCCTGGATCAGCGCCAGCGCCAGGTTGGTCTGTGGACCGAGCATAGCGATGGTGATGCTGTGGGGTTTGGCGGTTTTCAAGGTGTCGATCAGGTAATTGACTGCATTACCCTTTGCCAAACCTTGCTTCGGCTCATGCACGGTGACGCCAGACAGGCCTTCCTTACCATGAATGTTCTCGGCATAAATCGGCGTACGCATCAGCGGTTTCGGCGCACCGGCATAAACCGGCACATCCTCGCGCCCCGCCCACTCGCGGGCCAGCCGGGCATTACGCGAGGTCTTGTCCAGACGTACGTTGCCGGCGACGGTGGTCAACGCGCGGATGTTCAGTTCTTCTGGTGACGCCAGCGCAAACAGCAAAGCGACCACGTCGTCGGCACCCGGGTCGGTGTCGATGATCAAGTCGATCTTTTCCGCCGCCTGGGCGCTTGTTGCGGTAATCAGGGACAAAAGCAGCAGACTCCGGAGCAGATGGTGCAGTTTCTGAGCATAGCGGTACATAGCGCACTCCTTGTGCGTGGAAAAGCAGACAGACGAAAACGAATCAGAACGTGACCCCGGCCACCAGCACGACGTTGCAGTACGGCTGACATTCGCCTGTACGAACAATCGCCCGCGCCTTTCGGCTCAGGACTTTGAATTGGTCATGACTGAGCAGCTCACGCCGGCCCAGCGAACCTTCGGCATTCAGCTCATCCAGCGTCACCAGCGCCGACGGCTGTTTGTCCATAATTTCCAGGGCCAAGACGTGGCTTTCGACCTGCATTTCGCTGAGCACAACCTTCAACGTGCTGATGAAATCCGGAACGCCGTGGGTCAAGGCCAGGTCGATCAGCTCGACACCCGGCGGAACCGGCAGGCCGGCATCGCCAATCACGACCATGTCGCCATGCCCCAGGGAAGCGATCAGTCGCGACAGCGCGATGTTGAGCAACGGTGTTTTTTTCATGGTGCTTTAAAGGCCTGTACGTCGGACAAAGTAGGGATCGAGGGTTGCGCGCCGGCACGGGTCACAGACAGCGCCGCAGCGACCTGACCAAAACGGATCGCTTGCGCCTCGTTTTTGCCGGCGGCCAGTGCAGCAGCAAAACCGCCGACAAAGGTATCGCCCGCCGCCGTGGTATCGACCGCCTTTACCTTCGGCGCCGGAAAGTGTTCGAAGCTGCTTCCATTGGCAAACAGCGAGCCTTGGGCACCGAGGGTGATGATCACCTTGCCGGCCCCCATGGCGATCAATCGGGTCGCCGCGACTTCGGCGGTTTCCAGTGAATCCACCGGCAAACCGCTAAGGGCCGAGGCCTCGCTCTCGTTAGGGATCAGATAGTCGATGGCCGCATACCAGTCTGCCGGCAACGGTCGGCTGGCGGGCGCCGGGTTGAGAATCACGGTTTTCCCCAGTTCACGACCGCGCTTGAGCGCATGACCGACCGTGGCATCCGGCACTTCGAGCTGACAGATGATCACATCCGCTGCCTGCAACACCGCATCGAAGCGATCAATCACTGCCGGCGTCAATGCACCGTTGGCACCGGCGACAATCACGATCGCGTTCTGGCTGTTGTCATCGACCACAATCAACGCCACACCGCTGGCACCATCGACGGTGCTGACCGCCTGACAATCGATACGGTCGGCCAACAGCGCTCCGCGCAGTTCCTCGCCATAGGCATCGCTGCCCACGCAACCGACCATCGACACCTGCGCACCCAGTCGCGCCGCAGCAACCGCCTGATTGGCACCCTTGCCACCGGAGACCGTGGCAAACGACTCACCAATCAGCGTTTCACCGCCACGGGGCAGTCGGGAGGCCCGGGTCACCAGGTCCATGTTCAGGCTGCCTATCACCACTACTTTTGCTGGCATACATCACTACTCATAAATGCAATTTCAACGGTGCTTTCTGTTTAACGGAAGTGGTCAAACACACCGGCCAGCGGCGCAGTCGATTCGCGCAGCACAATGCTGGGCGTCACGATCCGTTGATCGGTGGCCATGGCCGGTGTGGCGATCCTGCGCAACAGCACTTCGGCCGCCATCTCGCCGAGCTGCAGGATCGACTGCCCCACAGTGGTCAGCGCCGGGTAGACATAACGGCTCATCTGGATATCGTCGAAGCCAATCACCGACAGTTCGCTCGGCACACGAATATTGCGCTCGGCGGCGGCGCGCAACACGCCGATGCCGATCATGTCGTTACCGGCGAAGATAGCGCTGGGCGGATTGTTTTCCAGGAGGATCGCGGCCGCGCTGTAACCGCCGGTACTGGTGAAGTCGCTTTCCAGTATGCGTTCGCGAGGCACTTCGACGCCCGCCTCTTTCAAGGCGCGGCAATAACCTGCCAAACGCATCTGCGCGACGCTGGTACTGGCCGGCCCGCCAATGGTGGCGATGTCCCGATGCCCCAATTCCAGAAGATGGCGGGTCGCCAGATAAGCGCCGTACTCATGATCGATGCGCACCAGGTCCGCATCAACCCCTTCCAGCCCACGGTCGACAATCACCATCGGCGTGCGCACGCCCGCCAGACCTTCTGCCAGCACGGCATCCCCACCGGCCGATGCCACGATCAGCCCGTCTATGCGTTTTTCCAACAACACGCGCAGGTAGCTGCGTTGCTTGTCCGGGTTGTCATCGGAGTTGCAGAGGATCACGCAATAGCCATTGCGCTCGCAGCAATCCTCGATGCCACGCGCCAGTTCGGCGAAGTATGGGTTGAGGCTGTTGGGCACCAACAGACCGATGGTCGCAGTGGTCTTGGCTTTTAATGAGCGGGCCACGGCGCTGGGCACGTAGTCGAGACTTTTGATTGCCGCTTCGACCTTGATCCGCACTTCTTCGCTGACGGGCCGGGTCTTGTTCACCACATGGGAAACCGTGGTGTAGGAAATCCCCGCGAGCGCTGCCACATCCTTGATTGTTGCCATGACTCAGGTCCGCCGGCTTGCGCGCTGACTGCGATAGGTATCAAGCACCACCGCCACCACGATGACCGCGCCGGTGATGATGCGTTTGGTCGGCTCGGTTGCGCCGATCTGCGCCAGACCGGCCGCCAGTACCGAGATGATCAACACCCCGAAAAACGTGCTGATGACCGAGCCGCGCCCGCCCATCAGGCTGGTGCCGCCAATCACCACCGCGGCGATCACTTGCAGCTCCAGGCCGGAACCGGCATTCGGGTCCGCCGCTTCCAGGCGGGAAATCTGGAACAGCGCGGCAATACCGGCCAGCAACCCCATCAGACTGAACACCAGAATCTTGTAGGGTTTCGGATTGATCCCTGCCAGACGCACGGCTTCTTCGTTGGTGCCGATACCGATCAGGTAGCGCCCGAACACCGTGCGGGTCAACACAGCCTGAGCAATGAAGATGATGAGCAAGGCAATGATGAACGACGGCGAAATGCCGAAGGCGATCGGGTTGGACAGCCAGGCAAAGGCATCACCGATATAGGCAGTGCGCGAGCCGGTCATCTGATACGCCACACCACGCGCCATTTCCAGCACGCCGAGGGAGACGATGAACGAAGGAATCCGCCACGCCACGGTGATCGAACCGGTGATCGTCCCTGCCAATGCGGCCGCCGCCATACCGAGCAATGCTGCCGGCAATACGCTCCAGCCCCAGCCGAGAATCGCCACGCTGACCGTCGACGCCGCGAGTGCCAGCACCGAGCCCACCGACAGGTCGATGCCGCCGATGATCAACACGAACGTCATGCCGACCGCCAGCACCATCAAGTCCGGAATCTGGTTGGCCAGGGTGCTGAACGTGTCGTAAGACAGAAAATGGCTGCTCAGGACCGAGAACAGCGCGACCATCGCCAGCAAGGCACCGGCCAGGCCCAGATAGGTGCCGAGGCCGTAAAAATTGCCACTACGTTTACCGGCAGATGCTGCAGTTTTCATGAAAGATCCCTAGGCGCTGCTTCGTTGAGCAGCGCATCACGTTTTTGATAGCCGGCAAAAGCAGCGGCAAGCAAGTCATCCTGGGTCCAGCTGTCGCGCTCGAATGTCTCGATCAGGCGCCCCGCCGACAGCACGCCGATGCGGTCGCAGATCAGCATCAATTCACGCAGGTCGCTGGACACCACCACCAGCGCCTTGCCCTGACGAGTCAGCTCACCGAGCAGTGCATAGATGTCGAATTTGGCGCCGACGTCGATGCCGCGAGTCGGCTCGTCGAACAGCAACACCGAACAATCGCGTTCCAGCCAACGGCCGATCACGACTTTCTGCTGATTGCCGCCGGACAACTCCGAGACCAATTGCGTCGGGCTGGAACTGCGGATGCGCATGGCGTCGATCTGACGCTGGGCCAACGACATCTCGTCACCGTTGTTGACGAAACCGCCGCGGGAAATCTCCGGCATGTTACCCAGGGCAATATTCGCGCTGATCGATTGCGTCAGCAGCAAGCCCTCACCCTTGCGGTCTTCGGTGATCAGGGCAATGCCATGACCGACCGCGTCCGCCGGCGAACGAATGCTCACGACCTGTGCCGGCGAACCCAGCGCAACCGTGCCGCTGTCCGCTGTGTCGGCGCCGAAGATCAGGCGTAGCAACTCGGTGCGCCCTGCCCCGATCAAACCGGAGATCCCGTAGATCTCGCCGGAGCGCACTTCAAAGGAGACGTCGCGCACTTTGTCGGAGCGGGTCAGCCCCTTGACCGTCAACGCCGGCGCGCCGATGTTGCGCGGGCCCATGTCGATGTGTTCACCGAGCTCACGGCCAACCATCAAGGTCACCAATTGCTCACTGTTGTAGTTGGCCATCGGCTCGACGCAAACCAGATTGCCGTCGCGTAACACCGCAATGCGCTGAGCCACCCGCGCCAGCTCTTCGAGGCGATGGGAGATATAGATGATCGACACGCCACGAGCCTGCAGGCGCGTGATTTGCTCGAACAGCATTTCGACTTCACGGGCCGTCAGCATCGCGGTCGGTTCGTCGAGGATCAGCACATGGCAATCGCCGATCAGGTTGCGGGCGATCTCGACCATTTGCTGGTGACCGATGCCCAGTTCGCCGACGAGGGTGTCCGGGTCGATCGCATCGAGCCCGACCTGTGCCATGGCTTCGATCGCGGCCTTGCGCAATTGCTTGCGACTGATCCAGCCGCCGTTGCTGGGCAGGTTATCGAGAAACAGGTTTTCCGCCACCGACAGGGTCGGCAACAGATTGAGTTCCTGCATGACCATGCGAATACCCAGGTCTTCAGCCTGGGTACGGCTGCCGGGGCGGTAATCCTGCCCCTGGAATTGCATCTGGCCGGTGGTCGGCGTGACCAATCCACCAATGATCTTCGACAGCGTGCTTTTGCCGGCGCCGTTCTCGCCGGTCAGCGCCAACACTTCGCCGCGTATCAGCGTCAGGTCGATACCGGTGAGAACAGGCTGCGCGTAGGTCTTGCCGATACCGCTGACCGAGAGGACAGCGTTCGGAGCGCAAACAGACATAAAAACTCTCCATGCGCTCGCCCGGACGGGCGAGCACCGTTGTGTCGCCAGAAGGACTACTTGGTAACCAGCTCTACCGGAGTTTCGATTACGCCGTTGGTGCCGCTGTCGACTTTCTCACCCTTGACGATCTTCAGCGCCGTCTCGATGCCGAACACGGCTTGCCTGGCAGCGAACTGGTCAGCGGTGGCCAGGACACGGCCATCCTTGAGCATCGGCTTGATGGCGTTGATGTTGTCGTAGCCGACCACTTGCACCTTGCCGGCCTTGCCCGCGGCACGCACGGCAGACACTGCGCCGACAGCCATGCTGTCGTTGCCGGCCAGCAGGGCTTTGACTTGCGGGTATTCGCTGAGGATCGACGCGGCGACCTTGTTGCCTTTATCGATTTCCCAATCACCGGATTGCAGGGACACGACCTTGATCTGCGCCGCTTCCATCGCATCCTTGAAACCTGCAGTGCGAGCCTGGGCGTTGGTGGTGGTGGACACACCTTCGATGATGCCGACTTCGTCACCGGCCTTCAGCTGCTTGGCCAGGTACTCCCCCACCAGACGCGCACCCTTGCGGTTGTCCGGGCCTACGAATGGAACATTGATGTTTTTGCTTTTGACGACCGCTGGATCCAGCTGGTTATCGATGTTGACCACGGTGATACCGGCATCGATGGCTTTCTTGATCACCGGGACCATGGCCTTCGAGTCAGCAGGTGCGATCACCAGTGCATTGACCTTGGCCAGAATCATTTGCTCGACGATACGTGTCTGGCCCGCAGTGTCCGTTTCGTCCTTGATGCCATTGGAGATCAGGTCGAAATCGGCGGAGTGATCTTTCTGGTAGGCCTTGGCGCCGTCTTCCATGGTCAGGAAGAATTCGTTGGCCAGGGATTTCATGACCAGTGCGACTTTGGGTTTTTCAGTGTCGGCGAAGGCCGAGGAGACAGGCAACGCGGCGGATGCGGCAGCCAGCATAGCGACAGCGAGAAGACGTCCAGCGAATGGCAGCTTCATGGGTTCACTCCGATCTTATGATTATTCTGAGCAACGCTTGCGCTGGCATAAGTTTCACCGCGTAAACCGATGGAACAAGCCATCGGCAGTGCCGCGCAAACGTTTGCGTAGACCGAACTATGCGAACCCTGCCGCTATTTGTCAACGGCCGAAAAACACGGTTTGTGCTTGCGGTAACAAAACCGCTTATGCCGTGGTGCTGATCACACCGCCCGAGCCGGAGCTCTTGGCCAGCTCCTTGACCAGATTGCCTGTGACTTCCGCCAGCGCCCCGCTGGTGTTGGCAATTTGCCCCTGAATCGACATGACGACATCGGTCTTGGCTTCCGGTGTCGGGTAATTCGCCACTTGAGCCGCCGCCAATTGTTGCTGTTGTTCGCGCAGTTGCTGCTGCAGCTCCTGCATACGCTTGAGCAACATCTTCACCACGACGCTTTGGTCGCTGCCGCTTTCGCTATCGCTCTCCGTTTTCGTTTCGATCACCGCGCCGCCGGTCCGGACCTTGGTGGCGCCACCCTCCTCCTCGGTACCCAACGCCAGTGTCGAAGCCTCGGAAGTTGATTCGCTCAAGGCTTTGATCGTTGCGGTGGATTTGCCACCGATGGTGATTGCGCCTGCATTGGGAAAGCCTATCGAAAACGACATGTGAACTCCTGAAAAAAAAAAGATCCCTCAGAGAGGCATCGACCTGCGCGCAGGTTTCTTTAGCAATGATTTGCCGCCTGGCAAGAAGGCCTGTTCAACAGAAGCCGTAGCCCTTTTCGGAGAGCCGAACGCAAATGACAAACATATTCGGAAAACCGGACAACAGAGCGTTTAAACCTCGCTCAACACAGTCCGAATAATTGATACAAATCATTGGGTTAAAGCTATTTTTCATTTCCAGTTATGACTGGTACAGATCCTGCTCCCTCTCATTCACCCCAGGCATTCAGATCTGTCCGGGGCGCATCTAGATGAACCTGCATCCGCACCGTCTCACTACTAGAGAGAAAAATAATGACATCTGCTTTCAAGACTTTTGTTCCGGGCGCCTTGGCCCTCCTGCTACTCCTTCCGACAGCCCTTCAGGCGAAAGAAGTCGAAACCAAACAGAAACTGGCGAACGTGGTGATCCTGGCCACCGGCGGCACCATTGCCGGCGCGGGCGCCAGCGCCGCCAACAGCGCGACGTATCAAGCGGCGAAAGTCGGCATCGAACAGTTGATCGCCGGCGTTCCGGAACTGAGCCAATTGGCCAATGTTCGCGGCGAACAGGTCATGCAGATCGCCTCAGAAAGCATTACCAACGACAACCTGCTGCAACTGGGTCGCCGCGTGGCCGAACTGGCTGACAGCAAAGACGTCGATGGCATCGTCATCACCCACGGCACCGACACCCTGGAAGAAACTGCCTACTTCCTGAACCTGGTGGAAAAAACCGACAAGCCGATCATCGTCGTGGGCTCCATGCGCCCAGGCACCGCAATGTCCGCAGACGGCATGCTGAACCTGTACAACGCAGTGGCCGTGGCCGGTAGCAAAGACGCGCGCGGCAAAGGCGTACTGGTGACCATGAACGATGAAATCCAGTCGGGTCGCGACGTCAGCAAGATGATCAACATCAAGACCGAGGCGTTTAAAAGTGCCTGGGGTCCTCTCGGCATGGTGGTCGAAGGCAAATCCTACTGGTTCCGCCTTCCGGCCAAGCGTCACACCATGGACTCGGAGTTCGACATCAAGAACATCAAGAGCCTGCCTGACGTCGAAATCGCCTATTCCTACGGCAACGTGAGTGATACCGCCTACAAAGCGCTGGCTCAATCCGGCGCCAAAGCCATCATCCACGCGGGCACCGGCAACGGTTCGGTGTCTTCGCGCGTAGTTCCAGCCCTGCAAGCCCTGCGCAAGGATGGCGTGCAAATCATTCGCTCCTCCCACGTCAACGCCGGTGGCTTCGTATTGCGTAACGCCGAACAACCTGACGACAAGTACGACTGGGTTGTGGCCCATGACCTGAACCCACAGAAGGCTCGCATCCTGGCCATGGTCGCGCTGACCAAGACCAACGACAGCAAAGAGCTGCAACGGATGTTCTGGGAATACTGATTCGCCCTCGCCCGACCGGTTCCGGTCGGGCACCGCTTTCACCACTCGCCCACTGCGGCGAGTGGCCTCCTATCTGATAAAAAAATCTCCTTCGTCCTACACCAATCGGGAAAAACTGCTGTCAGAGGATTTTCTTGAATTTTAAGCAGTTGCGAAAATGCCTACAGTTAAATACTGTATGCACGTACAGCTTAATAAGGACAATTCCGTGGCCACCACCTCTGCCTCTCCTGATGCCTATGTACGCATGGGTATGCGCGTTCAGAAAATCATCAACTCCCCCACCGCCCAGAAAGCCAAGGCGGCCCTGATCTTCCGACTTCCGGACGAGCCAGTGGATGAGTGGGAGCAACTACTCGAAGAAATCGACGAAAACGACAACGTCACCCTCGCCTACCGCGACGATGGCGGTGTGCAGATTTTCTGGGTTGTGCCGAAGGAAGATTGAGTCAATGAGTGTCCGTTTTTTTGCTTTGCTGTTTTTGCTCTTCGCGATGGGCGCGCAAGCTGACGCCCCGCGCACCTTCAACGAAGCCAAGAAAGTCGCCTGGAAGCTGTACGCCCCACAATCCACCGAGTTCTATTGCGGCTGTAAATACACCGGCAACAAGGTGGACCTGTCGGCCTGCGGATATGTGCCACGCAAAAATGCCAAGCGCGCTTCGCGCATCGAGTGGGAACACATCGTCCCCGCCTGGCAGATCGGCCATCAGCGTCAGTGCTGGCAGGAAGGCGGACGCAAGAACTGCACTCGCTACGACCCGACTTACCAGAAGGCCGAGGCCGACTTGCATAATCTGGTGCCGAGCATCGGCGAGGTGAATGGCGATCGCAGCAATTTCAGTTTTGGCTGGCTGCCGGAGCAATCGGGTCAATACGGTTCGTGCCTGACCCAGGTCGACTTCAAGGCCAAAAAGGTCATGCCCCGCCCTTCCATTCGCGGAATGATCGCCCGGACCTACTTTTACATGAGCAAGCAGTACGGTTTGCGCCTGTCGAAACAGGATCGGCAACTGTACGAAGCATGGAACAAAACCTATCCGGTACAGGCCTGGGAGCGTCAGCGCAACCAGAGCGTGGCGTGCGTGATGGGGCGCGGCAACGAGTTTGTCGGGCCGGTGGACATGAAAGCTTGCGGTTAAGCGCTTGTTGAAAACAAAAAGGCCTGGGGTTGAATGCCCCAGGCCTTTTTCGTTTTCAATCGTGCTGCTGGCACCCAAGCGTTTGGGTGACCGATGACGCCTTACTGAGTCACCGGATGCTCGATGACCAGCAGTTCGATGTTCTGTTTTTTCGCCCGGGTCAGTGCCGCGCGCACTTCTTCCTGCTTGGCTTCAGCTTCGGCTTTGGAATTGAATGGCCCCATCAGGATGCGGGTCTTGCCATTTTCCTTGATCACGCTGGAAACGAAACTGTGCTCGATCAGCCAGCCACTCAGGTCGCTGACAGCCTGGGTTATTTCACCTCGCACTTCCAGATCCCACTGCGGCGCAGATACCGCCGCCGGTGCTGCCGCCACGGCTGGCTGCGGCTTTGGCGCATCAGCGCGCTTATCCTCACCGCATCCCGCCAATGCCAGTACTGCGATTACCAAAGCCATTTTGCGCACAACGCTTCCCTCTGAATGCTGAAAGCGGAGATTTTAACACCCATGAATACTTCTCGAGTGCCGCAAAATGGGCGCAAAACAACGAGAATCATGGAGGCGGCCTCTGTATAGTTACGCCTTGGGAATCAATGCAGCATCTGCGCGTCAGAAAGAGGCACCCAAACCGTGAAACTTCGCACTAATCTATAGATACCACCGACCTCTGCACTGTCCGAATCAGGTGCCCTACAAAGCAATCAAGGAGAAGACCATGCTGATACTCACCCGCAAAGTCGGTGAAAGCATAAATATTGGCGATGACATTACGATCACCATTCTGGGCGTAAGCGGCCAGCAAGTCAGAATTGGCATCAACGCCCCGAAAGACGTTGCGGTACACCGCGAAGAAATCTATCAGCGCATTCAGGCAGGCCTGACCGCCCCGGACAAGCCGCAATCCTGAATCCTGCTGCAGTCAGTAGCCAGCCTGTTCGTCCCCGAACCACGGCTGGCTAAAGATTCACGCACAGCGATCACTCCTGCATCCTCCACCCCCGAACGTGAAGCCGATACTACCGGCATGCCTCACGTCATGGCTGTCGGACGTTTCGGATTAAGCCTGGGGAAGTATGCATTCGTACTCGGCTAACCAAACGTCACTCCCCGCGCCATGCCCGTGGCCGCCACGACCATCAACATCACCAGCAGCGCTTCGATATGGCTGATCCGCGCGAACAGCTTCGCACGACTGGCATCAATGGCTGCGCCACGCGCCTGCGCAATCCGCCATTTGATCAGGGTGATCATCGGCGCGATTTCAAGTAGCAGAATCAGTACGAAAAGTGTCATCTTCAGATGAAACAATGGCTGGTGAAGATAGTAGTCAGTGCCCTTTTCGTACCCGGCAAAGGCTCGCATCCCACCGGTGACCAGCAGAATGACCGCTGAAATGCCCCACAGATTATCTGCAATCAAGACGCTGCGCGCCTCACCCAGCCCCGCGGCCAACCGCCGAAAAGCGCTGCCGCGGGTCAGTACGGCCCAGAAACCCAGGGCGTAAGCCAAGAGATGAATCGCCGCAAAAAACCAGTGGGCAAGCATCGAGATACTCCAGTCAGGCTTGAGTTGGATCAGCCTGTCAGTAGTAGCCCATAAAATCGGGGATTGCCCCCTCCCCCACGCGGGAGACGCAAACGAAGAACAGAAAACAAAGTCATTCGCGAGCTGCAAGCAGGTGCAAAGAAGATCCTCACTCAGGCCGGCGCTGCGCTTGTTTGCAATGATGGCCATGTGACAGACACCCGATCATTCTCCTTGTAGACTCCTGCTCATCATTCGGCATGAATCTGATCGCTCCAATGCGCAAAATAATATTTTTCCTCATGCTGTGCGCCTCTACAGCGCAAGCAGCCTGCGAGATGCAACCCACGACCATCGTCGGGAAAACCCTGATTGGGTCTTTTGAGACGAAAAGGCTGAAATCCGACGCGATCAAATTCTCGCCGGAGACCGGCGACATCACTGGCAAGAATGCAGTGTTCGACTTTGACACTCTTTATGAAATGGATTCCGGCAAATCATCTGCGAGATTCCGTGTGGGTGAGGCTTTCCTGATTGACGGGGTTTCTTATGTCGGGAACGTTGAGTGGGAATCCGGAAAAGCTCCGAAAAAAACCGGGATCTACGAGTTTTACGCCCTTAAAACAGAACCCGTGAAAAACGCTAAAACCCTGACGATGGTAGGCGACTCGATTACCTGGTGGAGCTACGGCCGTTATTTCCGTTGCCTACTCGCCCCAGAGTTGCCTGGAGTGCAGTTTGTAGGTCCTCACACCGATGTGGTTGGTTATGGACATGCCGGTGAAGGTGGCAACAATACCCAGCAAGTCATTGACCGCCTGGACAAAATCAAACCATCCAATTATTACTTTGTGCTTGCAGGAACAAACGATTGGAATTTTTGGGCACCACCGAAAACGATTGAAAACCTGAAAGAGATCGCGAAGGCACTGAACGAAAAAGGCGGACAGGTCATCATCTCTACCCTGCTTCCTCGGCTTGACGAACATGATGCACACAATGAAGAAGTGAACAGATTGTTACTTGCGTGGAATGGCGAGGGATGCGACTGCAAAATAATCGACTTGGGCTCCGAGTTCAGGAAGCTTCCAAACAGCCAAAGCTATTTCTGGGATAACACAGTCCATCCGAACTTTGAAGGCTATCAAAAGATCACCGAAATACTCGGCACCGACATCCGTAAAACTTTTAATCAAGTCGCTCAGTAACCATCGGCGGATCCAGGTCCCGGCATTTGGTGTTCCGACAAATGTAAGCCCACGGCTTACATGAAGGCTAGAGCCGACCTGATGATGTAGCGCGGCGAGGGCTTTGCAAATCGCAGTGTCTAGTCCTGAAACAGGTGTAAACCTTATTCAGGACTAGACACCATCTTGAATCGCTTTGTTGATTGACTGTTGAGGGATTGTTCCTTTTTCGCGCTCCCCGGCTTCGTTCGCCGCTCGCGCCTCAAATTCCGGGATCGGCCGGCACGTTCCGGCTTCTCGAATTCCAGAACCACGCCGCCGACTTCGCCGCCCACTCGGTCTGTTCCAGCAGCTCAGGCGTCCGCAGCAGACGATTGACCGTGGGGACCACCAGAGAAGAGGCGGACTTGATCGCTTATCGGTATACTCAATTTTTTCGAATGAAATCGTAATGCTAAATTCAGTTCAGATTCTTAGAGCTCTCGCCGCATGGATTGTAGTATTCCACCACTACATTCAGATTTTCGGTTATGGAAAAAGTAATGAAGTATCAAATATCATCGCGCTATACGGATCTATCGGGGTTGATATTTTTTTCGTAATCAGTGGCTTTGTCATTTTTACTTCTGCCTCCCAGAGACCGTTGACACCTGGAGAGTTTTTCATACAAAGAGCCGCTCGAATAGTACCGGCATACTGGATTTTCACCCTTATTACCGCTGCGACGATTTACTGGGCTCCATCCATAATGCCCTTATTGGGCGTCGATAGCATATCCCTGCTAAAAAGTCTTTTTTTCATTCCCACCCCAAATCCGTCTGGCATAGGAATATATCCGATCCTCACAGTAGGATGGACGCTAAATTACGAAGTGCTTTTTTATGCGATATTCTTTTTATCTCTTTTCCTGCCCCGCGCTCTTCTAGCTCCTACGATATTTTTCGGGGTTATCATATCGACTTACATATTGCCAAAAATGGGTGGATCGTTCTTATTCTACGGGGCCCCAATAGTATATGAATTCTTGCTGGGGATAATAATATCCATCATTTACCAGCTTGGGCTACTTAAACGAATCAACCCGATGGCTGCCATTCCTCTGGTAGCAATATCGATTGCAGCAGTAGCATTAATGCCAGACACCGACACTCATGACCCAATGCGGCTTGGGATTCCGAGCGCAATAATCGTGATCGCGATCATATCGCAAGAAAGATATCTTCCTAAACTTTCAATACTTACCAAATTAGGTGATTTTTCGTACTCCACATACCTCATCCATCCGATAGTGATTTGGTACATGCTGAGCGCAAAAAATCACTTTGATTTAAACCTGACGCTTACACTAATAATTACTTGCTCTTTGATTATGGTGCTTTCTTGGTGGAGTTTTGCCTTCATCGAGCTGCCGATTTCGAAGCTTACTAAAAAAAGGGTATTGGAAAGCGCCAGACAGGCTACAAGTCCAACGTAGCCACAGGAATCCATACCAATCTCCGGCCAAGGCACACCCTTGAAAAATGTGTGCCTCCCCTCCCCTCCAGCCTCAGAGGCTGCCTGGCCTGCTCCAGCTCACGGAGCGGTCGCCACTGGTGCCGCCACACCTGATCCACTACAAGCCCTAGGCGCGGCGCCGAGAACAGATCGACGCAAAGGACCACCGGGCGTCGGCAACCCCGCACTACCTGACCAAGGAGCTCAGCAAGGCCCCGGATGCAGCGCGCGCCTACGACCATATGCCAGCCGGCGAGCCTCCCCTCTTTTCACGAGATCCGCACTTCAGATGGCTGTACGAGCAGCAAGCTTCCCACAGGAGTACATTCAGGCGTTGATGGGGCATGCGAACGAGAGGATGACGAAGCACTATCAGGAGGGGCACGACGAAAAGAAGATCGAGTACCTGGAGGCAAGTGCCGAATTGGCGTTCTGAGCTGGGAGTTTTTCAAATCGCATACAACAAAAAAGGGCCCACCTTTCGGTGAGCCCTTCTAGACCGCCCAGCAGAGCGGATTTTGTTTGGTAGGCGCGATTGGACTCGAACCAACGACCCCCACCATGTCAAGGTGGTGCTCTAACCAACTGAGCTACGTGCCTGCTGTGAGGCGGCATTCTACGGAATTCCGGAGGGGTGTCAACACCTTTTTTCGAGCTAACCCTATGAATATGCAAAATATTTAATTTCGCGGCTGCAAGGAAGATTTTGCGGTGGCTGGCGGTCGATTTTTAACTCGGGTAGGATCGATGCACTCGTAAAATATATTAAACAGAGGCAGCAGGATGGCGAACACACCCTACCCAGAGTCCTACTACGCCGCATCGGCCAATGCGGTTCCGCCGCGCCCGGCCTTGCAGGGTGACGTAGAGACTGATGTCTGTGTGATCGGTGCCGGTTACACCGGTCTGTCCTCTGCCCTGTTTCTGTTGGAAAACGGTTTCAAGGTCACGGTGCTGGAAGCCGCCAAGGTGGGTTTTGGTGCATCGGGTCGTAACGGTGGCCAGATCGTTAACAGTTATAGCCGCGACATCGATGTGATCGAGCGTAGCGTTGGCCCCAAGCAGGCGCAGTTGTTGGGGCAGATGGCGTTCGAGGGTGGACGGATCATTCGTGAGCGGGTCGCCAAATATAATATTCAGTGCGACCTGAAGGACGGCGGAGTGTTCGCCGCGCTCACCGGCAAGCAGATGGGCCATCTGGAATCGCAAAAGCGTCTGTGGGAGCGTTTTGGTCACACGCAGCTTGAGCTGCTGGATCAACGCCGCATTCGTGAAGTAGTGAACTGCGAGCAATACGTTGGCGGTATGCTCGACATGAGCGGCGGGCACATTCATCCGCTGAACCTGGTACTCGGCGAAGCCGCGGCGGTCGAGTCGTTGGGCGGCACTATCTATGAGCAGTCCCCGGCGGTGCGCATCGAGCGCGGCGCAACCCCGATAGTGCACACGCCTCAAGGCAGGGTCAGGGCCAGGTTCATCATCGTGGCGGGCAACGCGTACCTCGGTAATCTGGTGCCGGAATTGGCAGCCAAGTCGATGCCGTGTGGAACGCAGGTGATTACCACCGAGCCATTGGGCGAAGCGTTGGCCAAGAGCCTGTTGCCGCAGGATTACTGTGTCGAAGACTGCAACTACCTGCTCGACTATTACCGTCTGACCGGCGACAAGCGCCTGGTTTTCGGCGGTGGCGTGGTGTACGGCGCGCGGGACCCGGCGAATATTGAAGCGATCATCCGACCGAAGATGCTCAAGGCTTTCCCGCAGCTCAAGGACGTGAAGATTGATTACGCCTGGACCGGCAATTTCCTGCTGACCCTGTCGCGTCTTCCGCAGGTCGGACGCCTGGGCGACAACATCTACTACTCCCAGGGTTGCAGTGGTCACGGCGTGACGTACACGCACCTGGCGGGCAAAGTGTTGGCCGAAGCGTTGCGCGGTCAGGCTGAGCGTTTTGACGCGTTTGCTGACCTACCGCACTACCCTTTCCCCGGCGGGCAATTGCTGCGCACACCGTTTGCGGCGCTGGGCGCCTGGTACTACGGATTGCGAGACAGGTTCGGCTACTGAGCAACACCGCACTACTTTGTGGGAGCGAGCCTGCTCGCTCCCACAGGTCCGATTCAGAAATCGACAGTCGCCGAAAGCAAGTACGTGCGCGGCGTCGACAGCGTCAATCCCGGCTCGCTGTCATCCGAAGCACCGGCCGAACTCCAGTAGCGCTTGCCCGCCACGTTCTCGATGTTGGCGCGCAAGGTGATGTTCTTTTCCTCGACCTTGAACGCGTAGCGGGCGCCTACATCAAAACGCTCCCACGAATCGATTTCCTTGACGTTGGACTGGTCCAGATACTGCGAGCTGGAATAGATGCCCCGGCTGGTCAGGGTCAGCCCCTGCATGGTCGGCACATCCCACTCGGCGCCGAGGTTGACGTTGTATTCCGGCGTCGCTGGCGCGCGGTTACCGTCGAACGTGCCGTTGGCGGTGTTAGTCAACTCGCTGTCGATGTACATGACACCGCCGAGCAGACGGAAACCCTTGAGCGGTTCACCGAACACGCTCAGTTCCACGCCCTCGTTTTGACGCTTGCCGTTCGGGCCGAAGACGCGCGTCGTGGCGTTGGTTTCATAGGCCGGCTGCTTGATCCGGAACACCGCAGCGGTCACGGCGAACGCACCTGCGTCATATTTTGCGCCGACCTCGACCTGCCGGCTGATGAACGGCGGGAAGATTTCGTCCTCGTTCACTGAAGTCGATGGCGCGATCTTGCCCTGGCTCAAGCCTTCCATGTAGTTGGCGTACAGCGACAGCTTGTCGGTTGCCTTGAACAGGATGCCGCCCGACGGCGAAACCTTTTCTTCATCGTAGGCCGTGTCGCCTTTGACATTGTCAGTCCAGTCATCAACTTTCACCCGCTGCCAGCGGGCGCCGAGGGTCAGCAACAGGCGATCATCGAAGAACCCCAGCGTGTCGGACAGCGCCAGACCGCTGAAGCGGTTCTCGGTGTAGACCTTCGAATCGAGTCGAGTGGGCCTGACAGGTGTCGCTGTTACCACCGGGTTATAGAGGTTGCTGTTGGCCGTGGCATAACGGGCGCCGCCATTTTCGAAATCCATGTAGAAGTAGCTGGCCGCCAGGTTGACCTCGTGGCTCACGGGCCCGGTATGGAACCAGTTGCGCACCCCGGCAGTAGCCGTCCGGACACTTTCGTCTCGGGTGAAGTCACGGGGTTGAACGCTAAAGTCGCCCCGGTTGTTGGTGACCGCAACGGCATGACGGAGGAAGTCATGATTGCTTTCGCGCGCGCCCACACCGCCGTACAGCATCACGTTATCGCTGACATCGAATTCGCCGTTCACCGTGCCGAACGTGTCGTTGGTACTCGCCTTGCTCCAGGGCTGCGCATAGTTGTGGCGGACATCGCTGGCATGCGGAACCTGTGCGGTAGCGCCGACTTGCACGCGCTCCTGCGGGGCGTCGGTATCGCGCTCGGTGCGCCCCAGGTCGGTCGAAAGTCGCAGGCGCTCACCGCGAAAATCCAGCCCCAGCACGGCCATCTCGCGGTCGACATTCTGGTGATCCCATTCGGTGTCGCCGGACTGTTTTACGCCGTTGAAACGAATGCCGAACTTGTTGTCTTCACCGAAGCGCCTGCCGATATCCACGGCACCGCCGGTCTGGCTGTCGGACGCGTAGTTGCCGGTAAACGAAGTGATCGGCTTGTCGGTCGCGCGTTTGGGCACCACGTTGATCCCGCCCCCCACGGCACCTCGCGGCGAGATGCCGTTGATGAGCTGGCTCGGGCCTTTGAGAATGTCGACGCGGTCGGCCATCTCCATGTCGATCGTATAGGTCGGCAAAACGCCGTAGAGGCCGTTGTAGGCGACATCACTGTTGAACAGGCTGAACCCGCGAATGGTGAATTGCTCATAGCGCCCACCGGCCGGGTTGGTGGCGCGAACGGAAGGATCGCTGGCGATCAGCTCGCCCAGGGTGCGCGCCTGCAAGTTCTTGACCGCCTCGCTGGTGTAGGTGGTCATGCTGAACGGCGTTTCCATGAAGTCTTTCGACCCCAGCAAACCTTGCGAGCCGCGACGCGCAACCTGACCGCCGGCATACACCTCGCCATCCGCTCCGCCGGCGGCACCGAGAATCGAGGTCGGGGCCAGTTGCAGGCTGCTGCCTTCTGGCGCCGGGGTCAGGATGTACGCCTGCTCGCCCACCGCTTGCAACTGCAGACCGGAACCCTGCAACAGTCGCGCAAAGCCCTCCTCGACCGCGTAATCGCCAGACAGGCCGGTACTGTTGCGACCGCTGACCAGCGCGGAGTCAATCGAGAGATTGACCCCGGACAACCCGGCGAAACGGGTCAGCGCATCACTCAGGCTGCCGGCAGGCACCTGATAACTGCGTCGGGCACTGTCTTCGGCCCAGCTTGCGGTTATGAACAATGGACTGGCACTCAGGCCCAACAACAGGCTCAGGTGCAACAACGGACGCAGACGCGGATAACAAGGTGCAGGCATTGAATTTGCTCTCTTGATTCGTTCACATGCCTTGAATGACAAGCGAGTCGAAAAAAGGGGACAGGCTTTACACACTATTTTTGCGCGGCAGCAACGTGACCCAGTAGCGGGTTCGGGAATGCACCTCCAGCGGCAGGCTGGCCGCAAGCAGCGCGAGGACGCGATCCGTATCGTCTAGACGGAAACTGCCGGTGACACGCAGGGTTTCCAGTTCAGGCTCCCAGCGCAGAACGCCCGGTCGGTAAGTGCCGAGTTCGCGCAGGAAATCCCCCAGCGGCTGGTTCTTCGCCATCAGCACGCCTTCACGCCAACCTGGTGCAAGCGCATCGAATGGCGTGATCGCGCCGACACCCGCCGCTTCAAGGCTGACCTGCTGCCCCTCGCGCAACGCCAGTGCCGGCCCATGCAGGGGCTGCAACTGCACGCTACCGTTGAACACCGACACCCGACAGCCGCGCGCCTCCTGGCGTACGCAGACTTCGCTTTGGCTGAGGATTACGTTGCCGAACTTCGTCTGGATCGTCAGCGGCGCCGTGCCCGGCACCTTCAGCGACAGCTCGCCTTCTATCAGCTTCACGCGGCGGTTCTGCACATCCACATCGACGGCACTGGCGGTATTGAGCTGCAAGGAACTGCCATCGGCGAGCTGCACCTTTTTGCGCTCGCCAGTGGCGGTGTGCAGGTCGGCACGCCAGACGTCCAGAGGCAATTGTCGACTGATCAGCCAGGCCGCCGGCACCAACGCCACGGCGCCCAATGCGCGCTTCAGCACTGCGCGTCGGCCAGGATCAGGGCGGTCCAGGCTGCTCAGCGCCAGCGCCGACGGCAGATCGGCGAAACGCTGACGCAAGGCCTGGGCCTTCTGCCAGGCCTGCTCGTGACTGGCGCAGGTGTCGCGCCAACGCTGCAAGTTCGCGCGGTCCTGCTCATTGGCGCCACCAGATTCGAGCAACGCAAGCCATTGTGCCGCAGCCCGGACGGCCTGACGGGGATCGGATGAAGACTGACTGTTCACAGTTCCACCAACAGGCAATGCTCGTAGGCTTGCGCCATGTAACGTTTGATCGTGCGCTCCGACACCCGCAGGCGCTCGGCGATTTGCTGGTAGTTCAAGCCTTCAAGCTGACTCCAGAGAAACGCTCGGCGCACCGCCCTTGGCAGTCCGTCGAGCAGCTCATCCAGTGCTTGCAGGGTTTCCAGCAGCAGCCAGCGCTGTTCGGGTGATGGCGCACAGTCTTCAGGCATCGACGCCAACGCAGCCAGATAGGCTTGCTCAAGGCTGCGACGCTGATAGAAGTTGCTCAGCAGGCGTTTGCCGACGGTCAGCAGATAGGCACGGGGCTCTTGCAAGTCAGCGATGCGCTGAGAGCTGGCGAGCACACGCAGAAACGTATCCTGGCTCAAATCCGCCGCATCACAGCCGTTGCCCATGCGCCTTCTCAACCAGCCTTCCAGCCAGCCACGGTGATCGCGGTACAGGTCGCGGAGGGTTTGCTCCTTCGGCATCGCTGCATCACTCATCTCAAGAAGCCCTGTGCCAAGGAGTTATCGTAAATGAGAGTGATTCTAATTAATGTCAGAGCTACGAAGGAAGCCCTTTATGCAGCGGACGTGCAGAAAGGTCATATGGGTAAGCGTGAAGTGGTATAAAAGCCAAATTTCAGACACAAAAAACCCCGGTCTTTCGACCAGGGTCTTTGCTATCGACTCGAAGATCACCAGAGGCTTCTTCGTAGCTCCAAGGCGTTCAGTGGGCCTTGAGGCAGATATGGCGCAGCGGACGGGACTCGAACCCGCGACCCCCGGCGTGACAGGCCGGTATTCTAACCGACTGAACTACCGCTGCGTATCGCTTTGGACTTGCGTCCTAACTCGTCTGATTGAAGCTCAGAGACTTTTCAATCTCTCTTTCAATCTCAAATCAGGGATAAACCTGACTTGGAAAATATGGCGCAGCGGACGGGACTCGAACCCGCGACCCCCGGCGTGACAGGCCGGTATTCTAACCGACTGAACTACCGCTGCGCGTCGGTGGAGGCTTTTCAGCTTCCCTCCTGCTTTCGCAAGAGTCTCAAGAAGTGGTGGGTGATGACGGGATCGAACCGCCGACATTCTGCTTGTAAGGCAGACGCTCTCCCAGCTGAGCTAATCACCCTTTGCTTCTCTGAGGCCGCGAAATTTACGCACCTAACGAAGCTAAGTCAATAGCAGGATTGAAGTTTTTCTGAAAAAGACAAAATCGTGTCATCCCTGGGGATGTCCGCAGCCGTTAGACCGCTTCGCGAGCAGGCTCGCTCCCACAGTGGGCCGCGTTTTTAATGTGGGAGCGAGCCTGCTCGCGAAGAGGCCGGCACATTCGGCATCAATGCAGAAGACCGCCCCCGCACTGCTATTCGCTGTAAATCATCTTCTTGGTCATGCCGCCATCGACCACAAACTCCTGGCCCGTGACGAAACCCGCATTCTTCGACAGCAACCAGGCAACCATCGCCGCCACGTCCTCGACCGTCCCTACCCTGCCCGCCGGATGCTGCGCATGGTCAGCTTCGGTCAGTGGTTCGGCACGCCGCACCCCAGGGTCTCGCGCATCGATCCAGCCAGGGCTGACGGCGTTGACGCGAATTTCCGGCCCGAGGCTGATCGCCAAGGCGTGAGTCAAGGCCAGCAGACCGCCCTTGCTCGCCGCATAGGCCTCCGTGTCGGGTTCTGACTGCCCGGCGCGGGTCGAGGCCAGGTTGACGATCGCACCGCTGTGAGCACGCAGGTACGGCGCACAGTGCTTGGCCAACAGCATCGGCCCGCTGAGGTTTACCGCCAGTACCCGATTCCAGTAAGCCAGATCGAGGCTTTCCAGGGTGATGTTGTGCGGATCGGCCACTGCCGCGTTGCACACCAGCGCATCCAGACGCCCGAACTGCCCCAGCACTTCGGCAACACCCAACGCCACCTGCCCTTCGTTCGAGACGTCCATGGCGATGAACCAGGCGTTGTCGCCCAGCACCTTCGCCACCTTCGAACCACGCACCCGATCCAGGTCCGTCAGCACCACCTGCCAGCCTTCGCTGATCAGCCAGGCCGCAATCCCCAGACCAATGCCCCGCGCAGCACCGGTCACCAGTGCGACGCGGCCATTAGAACTGGTAGTCGGCGTGGACAACTCGATCACAAGGCAGCCAACCCGCGCGCCAGATCAGCCTGCAGGTCGGCCACGTCTTCCAGACCGACCGCAATGCGGATCAGGCTGTCACGAATGCCCGCTGCTTCACGCTCTTGCGGCGCCAGACGGCCGTGGGAGGTGGTGCTCGGGTGGGTGATGGTGGTCTTGCTGTCGCCAAGGTTGGCGGTGATCGAAATCAATCGGGTTGCATCGATAAAGCGCCACGCGCCCTCTTTACCGCCCTTGACCTCGAAACTCACCACGGCGCCGAAACCTTTCTGCTGACGCTGTGCCAACGCGTGTTGCGGATGGCTTTTCAGGCCGGCGTAATGGACTTTCTCGATACCGTCCTGCTGCTCCAGCCACTCGGCCAGTTGCTGCGCGTTGGCACAGTGCGCCTTCATGCGCAGGTTCAGGGTTTCCAGGCCTTTGAGGAAGATCCACGCGTTGAACGGGCTCAAGGTTGGCCCGGCGGTACGCAGGAAGCCGACCACTTCTTTCATCTGCTCGCTGCGACCGGCCACTACGCCGCCCATGCAACGGCCCTGGCCATCGATGAACTTGGTCGCCGAGTGCACGACGATGTCCGCGCCCATCTTCAGCGGCTGCTGCAGCGCAGGTGTGCAGAAGCAGTTGTCGACCACCAGCATCGCGCCTTTGGCGTGAGCGATTTTCGCCAGTTCGGCGATATCCACCAGCTCGGCCAGTGGATTGGACGGCGACTCGACAAACAGCAACTTGGTGTTGGCCTTGATCGCCTCGTCCCAGCCGGACAGATCCGCCAGAGGCACGTAATCGACTTCGATGCCGAAGCGCTTGAAGTACTTCTCGAACAGGCTGATGGTCGAACCGAACACGCTGCGCGATACCAGCACATGATCGCCGGCGCTGCACAGACTCATCACCACCGCCATGATGGCGGCCATGCCAGTGGCGGTGGCCACGGCTTGCTCGGCGCTTTCCAGGGCGGCAATGCGCTCTTCGAACGCGCGCACGGTCGGGTTGGTGTAGCGCGAGTAAACGTTGCCCGGCACTTCCCCGGCAAAACGTGCGGCCGCGTCGGCGGCGGTACGGAACACATAGCTGGAAGTGAAGAACATCGGATCACCGTGTTCGCCTTCCGGCGTGCGGTGCTGACCGGCGCGTACGGCCAGGGTATCGAACGCTACGCCTTCGAGGTCGCTGTCCAGCCGACCGGCATCCCAATCCTGACTCATGCTGTCACTCCTTGCCCTACTCGCTAATAGATACAAAAACGGCCTGTAGGAGCATGGCTTGCCCGCGAAGGGGCCTTTGGGAACACCAAAAGCTTCGCGGGCAAGTCGGGTCGCCGCACCGCTCGCTCCTACAGGCCGCGCGTTTACTCAGTTGTTGTACAGATCAATGATCGCGCTGACTGCCTGCGTCTTGACCTTGGAGGCATCGTTGCGTGCCTGCTCGATCTTGTTCAGGTAAGCCTCGTCGACGTCGCCGGTCACGTACTGGCCGTCGAACACCGCGCAATCGAACTTGTCGATCTTGATCTTGCCGCCACCGACCGCTTCGATCAAGTCAGGCAAGTCCTGATAGATCAGCCAGTCTGCGCCGATCAGATCCGCGACGTCCTGGGTCGAACGGTTATGGGCGATCAGCTCGTGGGCGCTCGGCATGTCGATGCCGTAGACGTTCGGGTAGCGAACGGCCGGTGCCGCGGAGCAGAAGTAGACGTTTTTGGCGCCAGCTTCGCGGGCCATCTGGATGATTTGCTTGCAAGTGGTGCCGCGAACGATCGAGTCATCCACCAGCATCACGTTCTTGCCGCGGAATTCCAGTTCGATGGCGTTGAGCTTCTGGCGTACGGATTTTTTCCGTGCGGCCTGGCCCGGCATGATGAAGGTCCGGCCGATATAACGGTTCTTCACGAAGCCTTCGCGGAACTTGACGCCCAGGTGGTTCGCCAGCTCCAGCGCGGCGGTACGGCTGGTGTCCGGAATCGGGATGACCACGTCGATGTCGTGATCCGGACGCTCGCGCAGGATCTTCTCGGCGAGCTTCTCACCCATGCGCAGACGGGCCTTATAAACCGAGACACCGTCGATGATCGAGTCCGGACGCGCCAGGTAGACGTGTTCGAAGATGCACGGAGTCAGGGACGGGTTGGTCGCGCACTGACGGGTGTGCAGCTTGCCGTCTTCAGTGATGTAGACCGCTTCGCCCGGTGCCAGGTCGCGAATCAGGGTGAAACCGAGCACGTCCAGGGACACGCTTTCGGAGGCGATCATGTACTCCACGCCTTCGTCGGTGTGACGCTGACCGAAAACGATCGGGCGGATGCCGTGCGGGTCGCGGAAACCGACGATGCCGTAACCGGTCACCATCGCCACGACAGCGTAACCACCGACGCAACGGTTGTGCACGTCAGTGACGGCAGCGAACACGTCTTCTTCAGTAGGCTGCAACTTGCCACGCTGGGCCAGTTCGTGCGCGAACACGTTGAGCAGCACTTCCGAATCGGAATTGGTGTTGACGTGGCGCAGGTCAGATTCGTAAATCTCCTTGGCCAGCTGTTCAACGTTGGTCAGGTTACCGTTGTGCGCCAGGGTGATGCCGTAAGGCGAGTTGACGTAGAACGGTTGAGCTTCGGCCGAGGTCGAGCTGCCCGCGGTCGGGTAACGCACATGGCCAATGCCCATGTGACCGACCAGACGCTGCATGTGACGCTGATGGAACACGTCACGCACCAGGCCATTGTCCTTGCGCAGGAATAACCGGCCGTCATGGCTGGTCACGATACCGGCAGCGTCCTGGCCGCGGTGCTGGAGGACGGTTAGCGCGTCATACAGCGCCTGATTGACGTTCGACTTACCGACGATACCGACGATGCCACACATGCGACGCAACCCCTACTTAATGGATCTGAACTGAACACAACTCACTGAGGCGTTTTGGCCGTCGGCAAGAGGTGCTCCTTGAACGGTATTTCAGCGGGTACGCTGATACCGCTGGCAAGCCACTGACTGCTCCACCCGAGAATCAGGTTTTTGGACCAGTCTGCGACCAATAGAAATTTTGGCACGAGTTGCGACTGTTGCCACCACCCGTCCTGCTGTACCGGCCCCAGGCTCAACAGCCCGACCGCCACGACCACCAGCAACACGCCACGCGCGGCGCCGAAGGCCATGCCGAGGAATCGATCGGTCCCGGACAACCCGGTGACGCGAACCAATTCGCCGATAAGATAATTGATCATTGCGCCTACGATCAGCGTGGCGACAAACATTATTGCGCAGCCCGTGATCACACGTGCCGATGGCGTTTCGATGTATCCGGCGAGGTATTCGGACAATGCACCACCGAACATCCAGGCGACGACTCCTGCGATGATCCAGGTCACCAGCGATAATGCTTCTTTGACGAAGCCGCGGCTCAGACTGATCAATGCGGAGATGGCGACGATTGCAACGATCGCCCAGTCAACCCAGGTAAATGGCACAGTGCAGCCTACAGACGGATAAGGCGGCGCATTTTAGCAGAGCCCATGCTTATCGGTAAGCTGCGATTGTCAGTGCATTTCAAATCGGGTCGATAGTTTTCAACCGCGCTCAGGCTGGAAGCGCACCACAAAACCCTTGAGGTTCTGCTGGCGGTTCAATAAGTCGCGCAGACGATCGGCTTCCGCACGCTCGATCAGCGGCCCGACGAACACCCGATTCTTGCCGTCAGCCGTGCGAATGTAGGCATTGTAGCCTTGGCTGCGCAGGGTTTTTTGCAGGTTTTCTGCACTGGCACGGCTCGACAGGCTGGCCAGTTGCACCGACCAGCTGACCGACAGGCCATTGGCGTCGACGCGGCTTTGAGTAGTATCCGGCTTACCCGGTGCGGCGGTAATCGGCTGGCTCGGCGCAGTCGTCGGTTTGTTGACCGGAGCCGGTGCCGGAGGCGGCGTTACCGGTTTTGCGGCAGGCGCAGGCGCGACGGGTGCAGTCGGCGCGATCGGCATTACGGGCTCTTCCTGCTGCGCGATGTCGTCATCACTCGGCACAGGCTCCTGCGGCAAGACTTGCGGCTCAGGTACCGCCACCGGCTCGACCTGCACCTGCGGCACCGAAGGCGCTTGCGGGGCGGCTGGCGCTTCGACCGTTACCTGACGCTGCTCATCCTGACGGGAAAACAGCATCGGCAGGAAAATCACCGCCAGCGCCACCAGCACCAGGGCGCCGACCATGCGCTGTTTGTAAGCCTTATCCAGCAATGCCATTTGCCGCTTCCTCCGTGGAGCGCCGGGCCAGCCATTCAAGGGCCTCGGCAACACAATAAAATGATCCGAACAACAGAATTTCGTCGTCGCTCGTCGCCAGCGCGCACTGCCCTTCCAGGGCTGCGGCCACGCTGCCATAGGACGCGACTGAAGCACCAAGGTTGTGCAACACCCCGTGCAAATCGGCGACCGGCCGTGCCCGCGGCGAATCCAGCGGCGCAACAGCCCAGTGCTGGACACTAGCATTCAATTCGCCGACAACACCATCCAGATCCTTGTCCGCCAGCAATCCAAACACCGCCAGACGCTTGCCGGCCGGCGGTCGGCTCGCCAAACGACGGGCCAGGTATTCGGCGGCGTGAGGGTTATGCCCCACATCCAGCAACAGGTTCAGACGCTTGCCCTGCCAGTCGAACTGGCGGCGGTCGAGACGACCAACCACCCGCGTGGCTTTCAGCGCATCAATAATCTGCGCATCGACCCAAGGCAAACCAAGCAACAGGTACGCCTGCAACGCCAGCGCGGCGTTTTCCATCGGCAGATCGAGCAACGGCAGATCATGCAACTCGACTACACGCCCTTGAGCGTCAAGACCGCGCCATTGCCAGTTGTGATCGGTGACACCGAGGTCAAAATCGCGTCCCCGCAGGAAAAACGGGCAAGCCAGCTCGCGCGCCTTGTCCAGCAGAGGTTGAGGAGGATTCAGGTCGCCACAGAGCGCAGGCGCGCCCTGGCGGAAGATGCCGGCCTTTTCATAGGCCACTGACTCACGGGTGTCGCCCAGATAATCCGCGTGATCCACGCCGATGCTGGTCACCAGCGCCATGTCGGCATCCACCACGTTGACCGTGTCCAGTCGCCCGCCCAGACCGACTTCCAGCACCACGGCATCCAGCGCTGACCGTTGAAACAGCCAGAACGCCGCCAGGGTGCCCATTTCGAAGTAAGTCAGGGAAGTTTCGCCACGCCCCGCCTCCACCGCAGCAAAGGCTTCGCACAGCTCGGCATCCGTCGCTTCGACGCCGTTGACCTGCACCCGCTCGTTGTAACGCAGCAGGTGCGGAGAATTGTAGACACCAACCTTCAGACCCTGCGCCCGCAGCAATGAAGCCACGAATGCGCAGGTGGAACCCTTGCCGTTGGTGCCGGTGACCGTGATCACCCGAGGCGCCGGCTTGCCCAGCCCCATGCGGGACGCTACCTGTTGCGAGCGCTCAAGGCCCATGTCGATGGCCGAAGGGTGCAACTGCTCAAGGTAGGCGAGCCACTCGCCAAGGGTGCGTTGGGTCATATGTTTGCAGGCACCGGCGGAACGACGATCGGCTCGATTGGCGCGGCGACGAATTTCGGCGTCGGCTTGCCGGTCAGTTGCGCCAGCAGGTTACCCAGGCGCGGACGCAGTTCCTGACGGTGAATGATCATGTCGATCGCACCGTGCTCCAGCAGGAATTCGCTGCGCTGGAAGCCTTCCGGCAGTTTTTCGCGAACGGTTTGCTCGATCACGCGTGGACCGGCGAAGCCGATCAGGGCTTTCGGCTCGCCGACGATCACGTCGCCAAGCATCGCCAGGCTGGCGGAGACGCCGCCGTAGACCGGATCGGTCAGCACGGAGATGAACGGAATGCCCTCTTCACGCAGACGCGCCAGCACCGCAGAGGTCTTGGCCATTTGCATCAGGGAAATCAGGGCTTCCTGCATCCGCGCACCGCCGGAAGCGGCGAAGCAGATCATCGGGCATTTGTTTTCCAGGGCGTAGTTGGCGGCGCGTACGAAGCGCTCACCGACGATCGCACCCATGGAACCGCCCATGAAGGAGAATTCGAAGGCCGAAACCACCACCGGCATGCCCAGCAGGGTGCCACTCATGGAGATCAGCGCGTCTTTCTCGCCAGTCTGCTTTTGCGCAGCGGTCAGGCGGTCCTTGTACTTCTTGCCGTCGCGGAATTTCAGACGGTCGACTGGCTCCAGGTCCGCACCCAGCTCGCTGCGGCCTTCGGCGTCGAGGAAGATGTCGATACGGGCGCGGGCGCCGATACGCATGTGGTGGTTGCACTTCGGGCAAACGTCCAGGGTCTTTTCCAGCTCCGGACGATACAGCACAGCCTCGCAAGACGGGCATTTGTGCCACAGACCTTCAGGCACCGAGCTCTTCTTGACCTCGGAACGCATGATCGAAGGGATCAGTTTGTCTACTAACCAGTTGCTCATGCTTTCTTTCTCCAGTACCGGCGGCCCGAACGCTCTGGTTCGCAGCCCCGCGTATGCCCTTGAGCTAAATTCATGTGTGTGGCGATGATCGGTGGGTGGCCGGGTCAGTGAAGCGTGACCTGCGTACAACCCATCAATCCTCAGCCGTGCCTGCTTTGTGCAGCGCAGTGCATTTTGGGACGGCGGCAGTCTGCCAGCCGTCACATCAACTACTTGCTGCTGCGTACCGCGTTAATGAATGCCTGAATCTTTGCGTGATCCTTGATGCTCTTGCTCGCCTCTACTCCCCCACTGACGTCCACGGCGTAAGGCCGAACCCGGGCAATCGCTTCGCCGACGTTGTCCGGCGTCAAACCGCCCGCCAGGATGATCGGCTTGCTCAAGCCTTGCGGTATCAGAGACCAGTCGAACGCTTCGCCGGTTCCACCAGGGACGCCTTCAACATAAGCATCGAGCAGGATACCGCTGGCACTTGGAAACGCATTGCATGCCGCCGCGATATCGTCGCCGGCCTTGACCCGCAGCGCCTTGATGTACGGTCGATGCCAGCCTTCACAGTCGGCAGCGGTTTCGTCGCCATGGAACTGCAACAGGTCCAGCGGCACGGCGTCGAGCAACTCTCCCAACTCGCAACGGCTGGCGTTGACGAACAAACCCACGGTCGTCACGAACGGCGGCAGCGCCTTGATGATGTCGCGCGCTTGCTGGAACGTCACAGCCCGCGGGCTCTTGGCGTAAAACACAAACCCGATGGCATCAGCCCCGGCCTCGACCGCCGCCAACGCATCTTCTATGCGGGTAATCCCGCAAATCTTGCTGCGAACGGCTGACATGTCGATAAAACCTCAGGGTAAATCCGAGAAAGTCCCGGATGGTAACAAATGCGTTCGAGGGCGTCAGCCGTCAAGTTCGGTGAAACCGGTCAGGAAGTGTGGGCCAATGTAACGTTCAGGCAATTCGAACTCGTCGCGGTACTCGACCTGCACCAGATACAGGCCGAATGGATGCGCCGTTACCCCGCCGGAACGGCGAATGCGGCTCTCCAGCACTTCCTTCATCCACTCCACCGGACGCTCACCTGCGCCGATGGTCATCAATACACCGGCAATGTTACGCACCATGTGGTGCAGGAAGGCGCTGGCGCGGATATCCAGCACGATCATCTTGCCGTGACGCGTGACGCGCAGGTGATGCAGCTCCTTGACCGGCGATTTGGCCTGGCACTGGCCGGCGCGAAAAGCGCTGAAGTCGTGGGTGCCGACCAGGTATTGCGCAGCCTCGGCCATGCGCTCGACGTCGAGCGGACGGTGATTCCAGGTAATTTCTTCGTTCAGGTGCGCCGGACGGATCTGATCGTTGTAGATCACGTAGCGATAGCGCCGGGCGATGGCCTTGAACCGCGCATGGAAATGCGCCGGCATGACCTTGGCCCAACTGACGCTGACGTCGTGGGGCAAGTTGATGTTGGCACCCATGACCCAGGCTTTCATCGACCGCTCGACCTGTGTGTCGAAATGCACCACCTGCCCGCACGCATGCACGCCGGCGTCCGTGCGCCCGGCGCACAGCAGCGACACGGGTGAGTCGGCAACTTTGGACAAGGCGTTTTCCAGGGTTTCCTGCACCGTGAGCACGCCGGAGGCCTGACGCTGCCAGCCGCGATAGCGAGAGCCTTTGTATTCAACGCCCAACGCGATGCGGAAAAAGCCGTCGGCCGCCATTTCGGCGGCCGGGTTATCTATATTTGCCAAGGAGTGACAGCCTGCTGATCTACGCAAAGGCGGGCATTATAAGGCCGCCGGACCGGGACGCCAGAGGCGTGTGTCGTTTGTGCCGTTGCAGTGTCCACACAGACTTCGCTATATAGATAACTACACAACGAAAAAAACAGTACACCACCGAGACCTGATGATGAATGCACCTCTCAAAGAAGCCGTCGGCCTGGCGTACAGCCTGGAAGGCATGCTGCACGCCAAACGCAAGACGTGGGAAGCCATCGACGAAATGGCCAGACGCATCAAACCCGGCATGCGTGAATCCGAAGCGCTGGCCATGAGCCTTGAGGTATTAAACGAACTGGGAATGGACCGCATCTGGCACCCGTCAAAGATCCGCTTTGGCGAAAACACCCTGAAAACCTTCAAGCAGCGCTCCGAAGGCGATCCGGTACTGGCCGAGAACGACATTTTCTTTATCGACCTCGGCGTGGTCTGGGATCGCCATGAAGGCGACTCCGGCGCAACGTTCGTCGTCGGTGACGACTCCGAGATGAAGGCGTGCGCGACGGCCGCGAAGACCTTGTTCGATCAGGTTCACGATTACTGGCGAACCCGGCAGGTGGCCGGTCCCGAGCTGTATCGCTACGCCGACGAACAGGCGATGGCGATGGGCTGGAAGCTGAACCTGGAAATCAAGGGACACCGGGTCAGTGATTTCCCCCATGCGATTTATCGTGCCGGGGATCTGGGGAATTTCGAGGAATGTCCGAATGTGGGGTTATGGATTCTGGAAATTCAGATCGCCCACCCTACCCGGCCGTTTGGTGCGTTTTATGAGGATTTGCTGGCCTGAACCAAAAAGCTTCGCGGGCAAGCCTCGCTCCTACGCGAATCACCAAACCTGTAGGAGCGAGGCTTGCCCGCGAAGACACCTCAACAGACTCCATCGCATTATCGATAAAACAAAAACGGCAGCCTCAATGGGCTGCCGTTTTGTTTATGCCTTACCGGTCATTCAAGCCAGACGCGAAAGCATTTCCTTGGCTTCGCTCTTCTGACCCGCGTCACCTTCGCTGACCACCTCATTGAGGATGTCCCGCGCGCCGTCGGCGTCGCCCATGTCGATGTAGGCCTGGGCCAGGTCGAGCTTGGTGGCGACTTCGTCGGTGCCGGAGAGGAAATCGAATTCCGGCTCATCAGCGGCGGAAGCCAATGCGTCTTCGGCAGTGAAGGTCGGTTCGCCAATGCTCTGCGACAGACGATCCAGCTCGGCGTTGACGTCATCCAGCTCAGCGGCAAATGCATCCGGAGCGTCCATTTCATCGGCCAGCGACAGATCGAAATCCGCCGGCAGCTCCAGATCATCCAGCGCGACCTCAGGAGCGGCGGCAGGTACTTCAACGGCAGGCAAGTCCTTGACGTCGTCATCCAGGCTCAACAGGAAATCGTCTTCATCGAGGATCCCTGGCGACGGATCGGCACCGAGGTCCATGTCCAGATCGAAGTCCGACAGGTCGTCGAGGTTTTCCTTGATTTCAGTCTGTTGCTGCAACACCGACTCAAAGCTCAGGTCGTCGTCCAGCGGGAATTCATCCAGTTCGGCCAAAGCCTCTGGTTCTGGCTCAGGCGTCGGCTCAGGCGCAGCCACCACAGGAACGACGTTTTCCAGATCATCCAGACTCAGATCAAACGCGCTGTCGAAGTCGTCATCGGCCAGTGCCGGCGCCGGCTCTTCGGACTCGTCCATCAACAGCTCTTTGACGTATTCGGCGTCCAGCTCGGCAGCGACGGCCGCAGCAGCCAGACCACCCGCCACGACGACCGCCATGGCCGGGAAGCGGCTTTTCAGCTCTTCGACACGGGCGAAGTTTTCGCCGTTGGCCACGAGCTGACGCTCCTGGGCCACGAACGCGTCGCGGTCGCCCTGCTGGCCATAGACTTCCATCAGCTTCAGACGCAGGTCACTGCGCTGAGGCTCTTGTTTGATGCCATCTTCCAGCAACGCAGCCGCCTGATTCAGGCGACCGGCGGCCATGTGCGACTGCGCCTTGGCCAGCACGTCGTCATCACGATCAGCGGCAGGCGCGACCAGTGGCGCGGCGATCGGCGGCATGACCACCACTGGCTCAATGACCGGAGCCGGAGCGGGAGCCGGGGTTGGCGCGGGTGCAGGAGCTGGCGCGGTCGCGAGCTTCACGCTTGGCGGCGGCACTTCCAGACCTTCGAAGCTGCTTTCAGGCAAATCCAGATCAGCGGAGAAATCCTGCTCCTCGGACAAGGCACGGGCCATCCGCAGGTGTTTCTCGGCTTCCTGCTGGGCTTTGCGGCGACGGGCCAGCAACAGCAGCAACAGCAGCAGAACCACTGCCCCACCGCCGACCAGACCCAGCAGCACCGGATTGGTCAGCAGGTCGTTGAATTTCTGATCGTCAGACGCGGCTGGCGCTGGCTCGACAGGCGCTTCAGCCGGAGTTGGCGCGGCCTCAGGAGCGGCCGCCACCGGGGCTGGCATTACAGGCGCAGGGCTCGGCGTCAATTCGGCCGAGATCGCCGGGGCCGCCGCGACAGCAGCAGCCGGCGCACCCGCAGCACCTTCGGCCTGCATCTTGGCCAGTTGATTGTTCTTCAGCTCGATCAGGCGTTGCAGCTTGTCCAGCTGACTTTGCAGATCGGTCATGCGGCTTTTCAGTTCAGCGTTGTCACGGCGGGTCGTGTCGAGGCTTTCCTGGGCCAGGGCCAGTTTGTTGCTCAAGGCCTTCGCATCACCTGCAGCACCTTTGCCACCGGTCTTGCCGGACTCGGCAGACACCAGGCTCAGTTTGTCCTTGGCAGGCTGCACAGGAGCGCCTTCAGCGCGAGGGCGCTTGGTCGCGTCGAGTTGCTGCTGCCCTGCTCCAGGCTTCGCCACATAGCGACGCCCCTGACGCCACGCAGTGTTCTGCGCAGCGACTTCGGCAATGGCTTTGGGTTGCGGCACGCTGGCGACTTGCGTCTGATCCGGCAGGCGCAGCACCTGACCGGTTTTCAGCAAGTTGATGTTGCCGTTGATGAAGGCATCCGGGTTCAGCGCCTGGATGGCCAGCATGGTTTGCTGAACCGAGCCGCCATTGCGCGCCTTCGCAGCGATTTCCCAGAGGGTATCGCGCGGCGTGGTGGTGTATTGGGTCGGCTTGGTAGCGCCGGTCACCGGTGCAGCGACAGTCTGGGTCGGCGCCGGCTGCGCAGCCGCTTCAGCGGTTTGCGGCGAGAATTTGGACGGATCGAGCAGCACGCTGTAATCGCGCAGCAGGCGACCGTTGGGCCACATCACCTGAACCAGGAATTTCACCATCGGTTCGGACAGCGGCTTGCTGGAGGTCACGCGCAAGATGCTTTTGCCACTGGCGTTGAGCACCGGGGTGAAGCTCAGGTCATTGAGGAATGCCTGACGGTCGACACCGGCCTTGGCGAAATCTTCGGGCGACGCCAGGCTCGGCACCAATTCGGCGGCCGTGAGTTCCTTGACGTCGAGCAATTCGATTTCCGCCACCAGCGGCTGGTTCAGCGACGACTTCAGGGTCAATTCCCCGAGCCCGAGCGCATGCGCCATACCGGAGGACAGCGCCGAGGCGGCCGCTATTGCTAACACCAGTTTGCGAACTTGAACCATAGCCTCATCCTTTGTTTGAACATTCCTCGGCCAGCGAGAAGGTGTTGATAGTCGCTGCCGTAAGGCATTGCGCGCGGCGGCGAAGGGTCGTCGCGCGCGATCATTTCTTTCATGCCCCGGAAAGCCTCGCAGGGTGGCTTGCCTTCAGCAATCCGGTCGAGCATGACGCCCGACCAGAATCATTCTGCAAATTGTTGCCAAGTATCTTTTACAGCAGGTCTTTTATCAACAATTCAGCCACCTGCACAGCATTGAGCGCCGCGCCTTTGCGTACGTTATCTGACGTCAGCCACACATTAAGTTCCGACGGGTCGTCGATTCCAGCGCGAACCCGACCGACGTAGACCACATCCTGCCCTACCGCATCGCCGACCGGCGTCGGGTAATCGCCGGCTTCCACCAGCTCGATACCCGGAGCGTCTTCCAGCGCCGCGTTGACTTTTACCAGGTCCACGACGCTTGCAGACTGCAGGGTCACGTTAAAGCTATCGCCAAAAAACACCGGGGCTTGAATGCAAGTGACGGAAATCTTTAATGAAGGCAAGGCCATGACCTGACGCAGCTCACGCACCAGACGCTTTTCCAGCAGCGTATGGCCGTTTTCATCCGGCTTGCCGACTTGCGCCAGCAGGTTGAAGGCCATCTGCCGATCGAAAAAACTCGGCTCCAGCGGACGCACATTGAGCAGCTCGGCGGTTTGCCGGGCCAGCTCTGTAACGGCTTCGCGGCCCTGGGCAGAAACGGCCAGGCTGGCGGTCACATTGACGCGCTGCAGATCGAGCAGACCGAGCAAGGGTGCGAGTACCACGGCCAAGGTGGTGGCCGACGGGCTTGGGCTGCTGACCTGGAATGGCTTTTTCAGACCGGCCAGAACCTGAGCATTGGCTTCCGGCACCACGTGCGGCGCCTGATCGGCAGGCAAGGCGCCGGACAGATCGATCAGCGAGCAACCGGCCGCCGTGGCACGCGAGGCGAAACTCAAGGTCACCGCCGGACCTGCGGCGAAGAACACCAGCTGTACTTTGCTGAAGTCGAACTCATCGACCTCCCGCACCCGCACGTTCTTGCCGCGAAACGGCACCGAATGACCGGCGGACTCGCTGCTGGCCAGCAGGTGCAGGTTACCGACCGGAAAGTCGCGTTCTTCGAGAATCTGCACGAGCGTTTCGCCGACAGTACCGGTGGCGCCGATCACGGCAATATCAAAGGACTGGCTCATGGTTGTACCTCTGGCGAAACGGGGGGAGCGGCACTTTACCGGGTGGAGGGTGTGCAGGCAATTTCTGCCGGGGATTTGCGGCGCCTGTACCGGCCCCTTCGCGGGCAAGCCTCGCTCCTACAGGTGCGGCGCGATCCCATGTAGGAGCGAGGCTTGCCCGCGAAGAGGCCCTTTCTGGCGACACAACTTCCATAAAAAAACCCGCGCCCCTTTCAAGGCACGGGTTCTTTCATTGCTTCAATCGATCAACGCTCAAGCAGAATCCGCAGCATGCGACGCAGCGGCTCGGCCGCGCCCCACAGCAGCTGGTCGCCAACGGTGAATGCGCCGACGAACTGCGAACCCATGTTCAACTTGCGCAGACGGCCAACCGGAACATTCAGGGTGCCGGTGACCTTGGTAGGGCTCAGCTCCTGCATGCTGATGTCACGGTTGTTCGGCACCAGCTTGACCCAAGGGTTGTGCTGGCTGATCAACCCTTCGATGTCGGCGATCGGCACGTCTTTGTTCAGCTTGATGGTCAGTGCCTGGCTGTGGCAGCGCATGGCGCCGACACGCACGCAGATGCCATCGACCGGGATCGGGCTCTTGAAGCGACCGAGGATCTTGTTGGTCTCGGCCTGGGCCTTCCACTCTTCGCGGCTCTGACCGTTCGGCAGTTCCTTGTCGATCCACGGGATCAGGCTGCCGGCCAGCGGTACGCCGAAGTTTTCGGTCGGGTACGCGTCGCTGCGCATGGCTTCGGCCACACGACGGTCGATGTCGAGGATGGCGCTGGCCGGGTCGGCCAGTTGATCGGCGACAGCGCCGTGGGTCACGCCCATTTGCTTGATCAGTTCACGCATGTGCTGCGCGCCGCCACCGGAGGCTGCCTGATAAGTCATGGCGCTCATCCACTCGACCAGACCGGCTTCGAACAGACCGCCCAGACCCATCAGCATCAGGCTGACGGTGCAGTTGCCGCCGATGTAGTTCTTGGTGCCCGCGTCGAGCTGCTGGTCGATGACCTTGCGGTTGACCGGGTCCAGCACGATGACCGCGTCATCCTGCATGCGCAGGCTGGAAGCGGCGTCGATCCAGTAACCCTGCCAGCCGGCTTCGCGCAGCTTCGGGAAGACTTCGCTGGTGTAGTCGCCACCCTGGCAGGTCAGAATCACGTCGAGGGTTTTCAGCTCTTCAATGCTGTAAGCGTCCTTGAGCGGAGCAATGTCCTTGCCCACGGACGGGCCTTGGCCACCGACATTGGAAGTGGTGAAAAACACCGGCTCGATAAGATCGAAATCCTGCTCTTCCAGCATCCGCTGCATGAGCACGGAACCGACCATACCGCGCCAACCGATCAGACCTACACGTTTCATCGCAACTACACCTTCTTGAAAAGTGGGCCGCTGCTTTCGAAGTGGAAAGTGGCAGCGGGCCCGAGAGATTACAGATTCCGCAGCGCGGCGACTACTGCGTCACCCATTTCCTGCGTACCGACTTTAGTGCAACCGGTCGACCAGATGTCGCCCGTCCGCAGGCCCTGATCCAGCACCAGGCTCACGGCTTTCTCGATGGCATCCGCTGCATCCGACTGGTTGAAGCTGTAACGCAACATCATCGACACCGACAAAATGGTCGCCAGCGGGTTGGCGATGCCCTTGCCCGCGATGTCCGGAGCCGAACCGTGGCACGGCTCGTACATGCCTTTGTTATGGGTATCCAGCGATGCCGACGGCAGCATGCCGATGGAACCGGTGAGCATCGACGCCTGGTCGGACAGGATATCGCCGAACATGTTGTCGGTGACGATCACGTCGAACTGCTTCGGTGCGCGCACCAGTTGCATGGCGGCGTTGTCGACGTACATGTGGCTCAGTTCGACTTCCGGGTAATCCTTGGCCACTTCTTCGACGATTTCACGCCACAGCTGGCTGGAAGCCAACACGTTGGCCTTGTCCACCGAGCACAGCTTCTTGCCGCGCACCATGGCCATGTCGAAACCGACACGGGCGATGCGGCGGATTTCGCTTTCGCTGTATGGCAGCGTGTCGTAGGACTGACGCTCGCCGTTTTCCAGGGTGCGGGTGCCACGCGGCGCGCCGAAGTAGATGCCGCCGGTCAGCTCGCGAACGATCAGGATGTCCAGGCCGGAAACGATTTCGGCTTTCAGGCTGGAAGCTTCGGCCAGTTGCGGGTACAGGATCGCCGGACGCAGGTTGCCGAACAGGCCCAGTTGCGCACGAATCTTCAGCAGACCACGCTCAGGGCGGATGTCACGCTCGATGGTGTCCCATTTCGGGCCGCCCACGGCGCCCAGCAAAACAGCATCGGCGGCGCGAGCACGCTCCAGGGTTTCATCGGCCAGTGGCACGCCGTGCTTGTCGATGGCTGCGCCACCAATCACGTCGTGGCTCAGTTCGAAGCCCAGGCTGTACTTGTCGTTGGCCAGTTCCAGCACCTTGACCGCTTCGGCCATGATTTCCGGGCCAATACCGTCACCTGGGAGAATCAGAATCTGCTTGCTCATGCTTTCCTCATGTCATCAGTCGGTGTGCCCTTGGGCACGCCCGGAAAAATTCTATCGCTCGGTGCTTATGTTTCCGAGCTTATCGTTCTGCCATCAGCACCAGTACATCGGTACTGAACGAACCATCGGCCTCAATCTCAAAATATTCGCGTACTTCGTTGCCCATCGACTGCTGCAATTCGAGGATCGCAGCGCGCATCACTTGTGGTGTGCGCATGCGCTCGACCCAGCTGGTGTACTCCAGACGCAGGCGCTGACGCGTGGTGCTGCGAGTGTGCAACCCCGCCTCGCTGACCTGACGCAGCCACTCGCCGGCGGAATAATCGCGCACATGGCTGGTGTCGCGCAGCACTTCGACACTTTGCAGGTAAGTGTCGAACAACGGGCTGCCCGGTGACAACACGTCGATGAACGCCGCCACGCCGCCCGGCTTCAACACCCGCCGGACTTCACGCAGGGCCAGGCCGAGATCGCTCCAATGGTGCGCCGAATAACGGCTGAAGACGAAGTCGAATTCGCCATCGGCGAATGGCAACCGCTCAGCGGCACCCAGGACCGTGGACACGTTGCCCAACCCACGATCAACGGCAGCACCGGCGACCACGTCGAGCATTTGCTGCGACAGGTCGTAAGCCACCACTTCCTTGACCAGCGACGCCACGTGAAAACTCACGTGACCGGCGCCGCAACCGAGGTCCAGCACGCGGGCATCGCCCTGCCCGGCCAGCTCAGCCTGTAGCAGCGCAAACTCAGTGCCTTGAGCGTGGACGGCGCTGCTCAGGTAGGCCGAGGCCTGCTCGCCGAATTGCTTTTGGACTACCTGGCTGTGCTGGGCGGTGCTGGTCATGTGGACTTCCTTTTTCGGGTGAGTCTTGGGGTGTTTTTTCGGGCCTCTTCGCGGGCAAGTCGGATCGCCGCACCGCTCGCTCCTACAGGTATTGCGCTGTGTAGGAGCGAGGCTTGCCCGCGAAGGCGTCATCACGCCTAACGCAAACTTACGCGTCGCGAAACAACCAGGGCTGGCTCGCACGATGCTTGGCTTCAAACGATGCAATCGCCTCGTGATCCTGCAAAGTCAGGCCGATGTCATCGAGGCCGTTGACCAGGCAATGCTTGCGGAACTCGTCAAGCTCGAAGCTGTAGACCTTGCCGTCCGGCCGGGTCACGGTCTGGGCTTGCAGGTCGATCTTCAACTCGTAGCCAGGATTCGCCTCGACCTGCTGGAACAGTTCATCCACTTCAGCGTCGCTCAAGATGATCGGCAGCAAGCCGTTCTTGAAGCTGTTGTTGTAGAAGATGTCGGCATAGCTCGGCGCAATGATGCTGCGGAAACCGTACTCTTCCAGCGCCCACGGCGCGTGCTCGCGGCTGGAGCCGCAACCGAAGTTCTCGCGGGCCAACAAGACGCTGGCGCCCTGGTAACGCTCGGCGTTGAGGACGAAATCCTTGTTCAGCGGACGCTTGGAGTTGTCCTGGTAGGCATAACCCACGTCCAGGTAGCGCCATTCGTCAAACAGGTTCGGGCCAAAACCGGTGCGCTTGATCGACTTCAAGAACTGCTTCGGAATGATCTGGTCGGTGTCGACGTTGGCACGATCCAATGGCGCGACCAAACCGGTGTGTTGGGTAAAAGCTCTCATGTGCGGTTCCTCAGATCAGTTCGCGAACGTCGATGAAACGACCGTTGACGGCAGCCGCCGCGGCCATGGCCGGGCTGACCAGGTGCGTACGGCCACCGGCGCCCTGACGCCCTTCGAAGTTGCGGTTGGAGGTCGATGCGCAATGCTCGCCCGACTCCAAACGGTCCGGGTTCATCGCCAGGCACATCGAGCAACCCGGTTCACGCCACTCGAAACCGGCTTCGAGGAAAATCTTGTCCAGGCCTTCGGCCTCGGCCTGCGCCTTCACCAGGCCCGAGCCCGGCACCACGATGGCTTGCTTGATGGTCGAAGCCACTTTGCGGCCCTTGGCGATCACCGCCGCAGCGCGCAGGTCTTCGATCCGCGAGTTGGTGCAGGAGCCAATGAATACGCGGTCCAGCTGAATGTCGGTGATCGCCTGATTGGCGGTCAAACCCATGTACTTCAGGGCGCGCTCGATGGAACCGCGCTTGACCAGGTCCATTTCTTTCGCCGGGTCCGGCACGTTCTGATCGACCGCCAACACCATCTCGGGCGAAGTGCCCCAGCTGACTTGAGGCTTGATCTGAGTGGCGTCCAGCTCGACGACGGTGTCGAACACCGCATCAGCATCGGAAACAAGGTCTTTCCAGGCTTCGACAGCGAGGTCCCATTCCGCGCCTTTCGGGGCAAACGGACGGCCTTTCACGTACGCCACGGTTTTTTCATCCGCCGCCACCAGACCTACGCGAGCGCCGGCCTCGATGGACATGTTGCAGATGGTCATGCGGCCTTCGATAGACAAGTCGCGAATGGCGCTGCCGGCAAACTCGATGGCGTGGCCATTACCGCCGGCGGTGCCGATCTTGCCGATGACCGCGAGCACGATGTCCTTGGCGGTCACGCCGAACGGCAGTTTGCCTTCGACCGACACCAGCATATTCTTCATTTTCTTGGCGACCAGGCACTGCGTGGCGAACACGTGCTCGACCTCGGAAGTGCCGATGCCATGGGCCAGGGCGCCAAATGCACCGTGGGTCGAGGTGTGCGAGTCGCCGCAGACCACGGTCATGCCCGGCAAGGTTGCGCCCTGCTCCGGACCGATCACGTGAACGATGCCCTGGCGCACGTCATTCATTTTGAATTCGGTGATGCCATATTCATCGCAGTAGTCATCGAGGGTCTGAACCTGCAAACGCGAGACCTGGTCGGTAATCGCTTCGATGCCGCCCTTGCGATCCGGAGTGGTCGGTACGTTGTGGTCCGGCGTGGCGATGATCGAGTCGACGCGCCAAGGCTTGCGCCCGGCCAGGCGCAGGCCTTCGAAAGCTTGGGGCGAAGTCACTTCATGGATGATGTGGCGGTCGATATAGATCAGCGACGACCCATCGTCGCGCCGTTTCACTTCATGGGAATCCCAAAGCTTGTCGTAAAGCGTTTTGCCGGCCATCAGACGGTCCTCATCAGCGTGTTTCTATGCCCTGGGTCTTGAGAATTTCAATAACCCTTTGGCTTGTGAGGTCGATCCTAGGGGGTTACATTAAATAACTCAAATTCATATTTTTTATGCTTTGGATAACCAACTGGAATACGACGATGGACCTGGCCAACCTTAATGCCTTTATTGCCATTGCCGAGACAGGAAGCTTCTCCGGTGCCGGCGAACGGCTGCACCTGACGCAACCGGCGATCAGCAAACGGATTGCCGGGCTGGAGCAGCAATTGAAGGTGCGACTGTTTGATCGACTGGGCCGCGAAGTCGGCCTGACCGAAGCCGGACGCGCCCTGCTGCCACGGGCTTATCAGATTCTGAACGTGCTGGACGACACCCGCCGCGCCCTGACTAACCTGACTGGCGAAGTGACCGGCCGCCTGACGCTGGCCACCAGTCACCACATCGGCCTGCACCGTTTGCCGCCCTTGTTAAGGGAATTCACCCGACGCTACCCACAAGTGGCGCTGGATATTCAGTTCCTTGATTCGGAAGTGGCCTACGAAGAAATCCTCCACGGTCGCGCCGAGCTGGCCGTCATCACCCTCGCACCCGAGCCTCATGCCCTGGTCAAGGCCACGCCGGTGTGGGACGACCCGCTGGATTTCGTGGCCGCGCCGGAGCATTCACTGATCAGCAATGGCGCGGTCAGCCTGGCGGACATCGCCCTGCATCCGGCGGTGTTCCCCGGTGGCAACACCTTTACTCACCATATCGTCCGGCGCCTGTTCGAAGCCCAAGGCTTGACGCCGAACATCGCCATGAGCACGAATTATCTGGAAACCATCAAGATGATGGTGTCGATCGGCCTGGCCTGGAGCGTGTTGCCGCGCACAATGCTTGACGATCAGGTTGCGCGAATACCTTTGCCCGGCATACAACTGACTCGCCAGCTAGGCTATATCTTGCACACCGAACGGACGCTGTCGAACGCAGCACGGGCTTTTATGGCCTTGCTGGATGCACAACTCGATCTGCCAGGGACTCAAGGCTAATTTGTGCTACTCCTATAGAGCCTCAAATACCTGCGCCTAACGCCCCATTCAGCCCAAGGCCTGCCAATGCCGAAATCTGTTGACCGTATTCCGCCGATGCCACGTATTCAGGCGCTTGACCCGAAACGATCCGAGCAGAGCTGGGAGAGTGCGCCGCAGCTGCTGGCCGCCCTCAACGGCGCACGTTTGGGCGCCTGGTATTGGGACATCGAGCGCGGGCAGATCAGTTGGTCGCGGGGTACGCAGGCGCTGTTCGGTTTCGACCCCCGGCAACCCTTGCCGGCGGATCTGGAATACCTCGACCTGTTGCCCCCGGAGGATCGAGCGAAAACCCTCCGTGCCTTCCACGCGGTAATCGCCGGCGCGCCACTGGAACAGGCGATGCATCACCGCATTCGCTGGCCCGACGGCAGCCTGCACTGGCTGGAGATCAACGGCAGCCTGCTGCCGGACAAACACGGGCGACCACGCATGATCGGGGTAATCCGCGAGATCACCCACCAGCGTCAGCGCGAACAGGCGTTGAGCAGCTCGGAAAAACGCTTCGCGACGCTGTTTCACCTGTGCCCGAACATGGTGTTGCTGACTCGCCAGGAAGACGGCCTGATCACCGAAGCCAACCAGTATTTCGAAAGCCTGTTCGGCTGGCCGGTGCAAAACGCGATTGGCCGCACCACGCTGGAACTGGGCCTTTGGGTGCACCCGGAGCAACGGGAGAAACTGGTCAAGGCGACCAAGGCCAAAGGTGAGCTGGTCAGCATGGAGGTGCAGTTCCGCGCCAGTAATGGCCAGGTCCACGACGGTATTCTCAGCGCGCAAAAAGTCGAGCTCGAGGGCCAGCCCTATCTGCTCAGCACTTTCCTCGACACCACTGAACGCAAGGCTGCCGAACTCGCCTTGAAAGACAGCCAGGAGCGCCTCGATCTGGCGCTGGACTCGGCGCAGCTCGGCACCTGGGACTGGCACATTCCCAGCGGTATGTTGTATGGCTCGGCCCGCGCCGCGCAGTTGCACGGACTGGACCCCATACCGTTCCATGAATCCTTCGACGAGTTTTTCGAAGGCGTGCCCGGCGAGGAGCGCGACAGCATGCGCGATGCCTATCGCAGCCTGCGCGAAGGCCCGGCCGGCAACTATCAGTTGACCTACCGCGTGCAGCTGGAGGACGGCACTTCGCGTTACCTGGAAAGCCGCGCCCGCCTCTACCGCGATGAAAACGGCGCACCGCTACGCATGGCGGGGACCTTGCTGGACATTACCGATCAGGTCGAACGCGAACAGAAGCTGGTCGCCTCCGAAGAGAAATTTGCCACCCTGTTCCAGGTCAGCCCGGACCCGATCTGCGTTACTCGCCAGGACACCGGCCAGTTCATCGAGATCAACTCCAGTTTCACCCAGACCTTCGGCTGGAGCACCGCCGAGGTGATTGGTCGCAGCGCCGACGAAATCGGCCTGTGGGACGCCTCGGCGAAAAGCCTGCGCCGGATCGAACAAGTCATCCGCGAACAAGGCCTGAACAACGTCGCCATCATCGTCCAGCACAAGGACGGCCAGTCGCTGACCTGCGTGATTTCCAGCCGCCAGATCAGTGTCGGCGACCAGCCGTGCATCGTTACCACTTTGCGTGATATCACCCAGCAACAACGTTCGGAAGCGGCGCTCAAGGCCAGCGAGGAGAAGTTCGCCAAGGCCTTCCACTCCAGCCCCGACGCCATCACCATCACCGAACGCGACACCGGGCGCTATCTGGAGGTCAACGACGGTTTCTGCCGCCTGACCGGCTACCGCGCCGATGAAGTCGTCGGCCGCACGGTGTACCAGGTCGGCATCTGGGCCGAAGAAAAACAACGCTCGGCGCTGCTGGCCGAGCTGCAGATCAAGGGCCGCGTGCATCATCAGGAAATGCTTGGGCGCAACAAGCATGGCGACTTGCTGACCGTCGAAGTCTCGGTAGAACCGATCACCCTCAATGAAACCGCGTGCCTGCTGCTGACCGCGCGGGACGTCAGCCTGTTGAAAAACGCCGAAGCACAGATCCGCCACCTGGCCTACCACGACCCGCTGACCAACCTGCCGAACCGCGCACTGCTGATGGATCGCCTGAGCCAGCAGATCGCCCTGCTCAAACGCCACAACCTGCGCGGCGCCCTGATGTTTCTGGACCTCGACCACTTCAAGCACATCAACGATTCGCTCGGCCACCCGGTGGGCGACACGGTGCTGAAGATCATCACTGCGCGCCTCGAAGCCAGCGTGCGCATGGAAGACACCGTGGCACGCCTGGGCGGTGACGAATTCGTGGTGCTGCTCAGCGGCCTGGAAGGTTCGCGCAATGAAGTCAGCGAGCAGGTCCGCGAGCTGGCGGACACCTTGCGCGAACTGCTGTCGGAACCGATGTTCCTCGACGGCCAGCGCCTGCAAGTGACACCGAGTATCGGTATCGCGCTGATTCCCGATCATGGTTCGACCCCGACCGACCTGCTCAAACGCGCCGACATCGCGCTGTATCGGGCCAAGGACTCGGGACGCAACACCACCCAGATGTATCACAACACCATGCAGAAGGCCGCCAGTGAACGCCTGCGCATGGAGACCGACCTGCGCCTGGCCCTTTCCCGGGGCGAATTCGACGTGCATTACCAGCCGCAGGTGGACGCCCGCGACAATCGCATCGTCGGCGCCGAAGCGCTGGTGCGCTGGAACCATCCGGAATTGGGCGCGCAATCGCCGACTGAATTCATCAAGGTCCTGGAAGACAGCGGACTGATTCTGGAAGTCGGCACCTGGATCGTCGACGAAGCCTGCGACGCCTTTAAACAGTTGATCGCCAAGGGCCTGATCGACCCACTCGACTTCAGCCTGTGCGTGAACATCAGCCCACGACAATTCCGCCAGAACGACTTCGTCGAGCGCATCGAGCTCAGCCTCGCCACCCACGGCCTGCCCTGCTCGCTGCTGAAACTGGAAATCACCGAAGGCATCGTCATCCAGAATCTGGAAGACACCATCAGCAAAATGCGCCGCCTGAAAAAACTCGGCATCAGCTTCGCCATGGACGACTTCGGCACCGGTTATTCCTCGCTGACTTACCTCAAGCGATTGCCGGTCGACACCCTGAAAATCGACCAGTCGTTCATTCGCGATGCGACTACCGACCCGAACGACGCCGAGATCATCCGCGCCATCGTCGCCATGGCCCGCAGTCTGGAGTTGAAAGTGATTGCCGAAGGGGTGGAGACGCCGGAACAGTTGGAGTTTTTGCAGGGGCTGGGCTGCCATTTTTATCAGGGCTATCTGCACAGCCAGCCGCTGCCGGTGGAAGCGTTCCAGAAACTCCTGAAATAACCCGCACCCTGTAGGAGCGAGCCTGCTCGCGATGGTCGTCAACGATGACGCGCACTGTCTGGATAAACGCGTCGCCCAGAAGTCCATCGCGAGCAAGCTCGCTCCTACAGGTGGATTGCGGGCACAAAAAAGGGCGCCATTGGCGCCCTTTTTCATTGCCCCGCCTTAGTGCTGCAAAGCGGGTTTTTGCGTCCCGTTGATTGGGATGCGTTTGGCTTTCGCCTCTTCCGGAATGACACGCAGCAGGTCGATGCTCAACAGACCGTTGCTCAGGTCGGCGGCCTTGATCTCGATATGGTCCGCCAGGCGGAACGACAGTTTGAACGCGCGCTGGGCGATGCCTTGATGCAGGAAGGTCACGCCTTCAGTTGCGTCGCGTTTGCCGCCACTGATGGTCAGCACACCTTTCTCGACTTGCAGGTCCAGGTCTTCTTCCTGGAAACCGGCGGCCGCTACAACGATGCGGTATTGATCGTCACCGTGTTTTTCCACGTTGTAAGGTGGATAGGTGCTGCCTGGCTCGTTGCGCAGGGCGGTTTCGAACAGGTCGTTGAAACGGTCGAAGCCTACCGAGGAACGGAACAGTGGGGCCAAGGAAAATGCAGTAGTCATGGTTCAAATCTCCTGAAAACAATCAGCAAGTTTTTTGTCTCCGCGACCCGAATTCGGCATCGCGTAATCCTTAGATAGGGACCGCTGATTGCATTTCAAGAGATTATTTCGAGATTTTTTCAGGCCGCTTCGGCTACCTGCAACCCCAGTAAACGCGAAACCTGATCCAGTTCGGTTTCACGGCGAAGCAGGGTGAACAGCTCAACCGCCTCGGGATAATTGCGGGTCAGCATCGCCAGCCACTGCTTCAGGCGACCGGGCGATTGGCGTGGCGTCATCTGGGCTTTGGCTTGCAGCCAGAAGTCCTGAATCAGCGGCAGCAGCTCGGCCCAAGTCATCTCGACCACCTCTTCACCGGCACGGGCGGCGGCGATCTGTCGGGCCAGATCCGGACGCGACACCAGCCCGCGACCGAGCATGATGTCTTCCACGCCGCTGATTTCGCGGCAGCGGCGCCAGTCTTCGACGCTCCAGATATCACCGTTGGCGAATACCGGCACCTTGACCACTTCCTGCACGCGAGGGATCCACTCCCAATGCGCCGGCGGCTTGTAGCCGTCCATCTTGGTCCGCGCATGCACCACGATGTGCTCCGCGCCGCCTTCGGCCAGGGCCGTGGCGCAGACCAGCGAACTGTCAGGGCTGTCGAAGCCGAGACGCATTTTCGCGGTGACCGGAATGTGCGCCGGAACGGCGCGACGGACTTGCTCGACGATCTGGTTCAGCAGCTCGGGCTCTTTGAGCAATACCGCGCCGCCACGGGACTTATTGACGGTCTTGGCCGGGCAGCCGAAGTTCAGGTCGATGACTTCGGAACCCAGCTCACAGGCCAGCGCGGCGTTTTCTGCCAGGCACACCGGGTCGGAACCCAACAGCTGCACGCGCAATGGCACGCCGGAAGCGGTGCGCGCATCCGTCAGCAGTTCAGGACCGAACCTGTGGAAATAGGCAGGGGTGAGCAGTTGGTCGTTGATCCGGATGAACTCGGTCACACACCAATCGATACCGCCCACACGGGTCAGCACGTCCCGCAGGATGTTGTCGACCAACCCCTCCATGGGCGCCAAAGCAATTTGCATGAAAAACACACTCGACGAAAAACGTGCGGCAGTTTACTGGTTTCGGCGGTTAGAAGGTATTTCGTCAGACCGGGCGGTGTTGATTGTGCGGACGCCTTCGCGGGCAAGCCACGCTCCTACAGGTTTTGTGTCGTTCCGCCATTATGCGAACGACACAAAACCTGTAGGAGCGAGGCTTGCCCGCGAAGGGTTCAATTAAATCGCGACTTGCAACGCCGGGCCGTAACCTTCGATGAACTCCGCCGGCATGCGCTTGGGTTTGCCCGTGGACAGCTCAATGCAGACAAACGTGGTTTGCGCGCGCAGTAACGTGGTGTTGTCGCTCGGGCGCTTGAGCTGGAAGTGTCGAGTCATTTTCAGGCGCTGGTCCCAATCGACGATCCAGGTCGCCAATTGCAACTCATCGCCTTCATAGGCTGCCGCCAGGTAATCGATTTCGTGCCGCACCACCGCCATCGCCCGATCCAGCCGCCGGTACTCGACCAGATCGAGGCCGAGCCGCTGCGAGTGGCGCCAGGCGCAGCGTTCGAGCCAGGTCACGTATACCGCGTTATTCGCGTGCCCCAACCCGTCGATGTCCTCGGCGTCCACCGCAAGATCAATGATAAATGGCGTTGCCCGATCCCAGCCCATGCCCCACTCCCGGTCAGATGATGTCGACCGGGGCAGTGTAACGGATGCTCAGGCCGATTGGCGCGATTGCAGGCTGCGACCGGCCAGCAGTGATAACACGCCATCAATCACCCGCGGGTCGGCAAGCACCCGTTGATGACCGCCCTCCTCCAGCCGCAGCAAGCGACTGTCGAACCAGGCCTCGTGGATCAACTGGGACTCCTTGACCGGGACGAAGTTGTCGTCTTCGGCATGAACGATCAGGCCAGGCATGTCGAGCTGATAACGCGAGACATCCAATGCAGCCGCGCGCATGCCGACGTCTTTTTCGACTTGGCGAATGAACGCCGAACGGGCTTTTGGCGGTAGCCGCACATAGCGGGCAAAACCTCTCAGAACCCCGAGAATCCGCGCCGGAGCGCCAATGGTCACCAGGGTTTCGGTGCGCAGGCCCAACTGAACGGCGAGCATGGCGCTGGCACCGCCCATCGAGTGACCGATGACCGCTTGCAGCGGCGGCAACTCGGCAGCGGCCTCAAGCATGGCCCGGGCGAACAGCACGACGTTGGCTTCGTTGCCCGGCGAACGACCGTGAGCCGGACCGTCCAGGGCGACTACGGTATAGCCGGCGTCAACCAGCGCGGTGATCAGGCTGGCAAACTGCGTTGGCCGACCTTCCCAACCGTGCATCAGCAATACCGCCGGGCCTTGCCCCCAGCGCAACGCCGAGAGGCCGAAACGAAGTGTGATGCGCTCGGATTTCGCCAATAACGGCAATTCCCAATCACGCGGCGGCAGATCCCGCGGCGTCATGAACGCCAGTCGCATTTTGCTCGCGACCAGTTTCGGTGCAAACCAGCCCAAGGTGCCATTAACGCCACGAACCCACTTTAACGTGCTCATCGCTCTCACTCCTCAGGCCATTGCCTTCAGGTCATTGCACCGCCGACTTGGCGGCACGCAGCAATCGATCAGACAACTCTCCCGGCCCCAGCGCCCGCGCCAGAGCCAATCCACCGACCATCAAGGCCATGTCGGCCAGGGCTTTGTCGGTGTCTTCCGGGCTGGCCGCCAACTGCGCGACCATCATTTCCACGTGTTCATTCAACGCCACCCGAAATGCGTCCGGCAGGCGTCCCAGCTCGCCGACGGAGGCCGGGATCGGGCACGCGGATTCAGAGGAATCCCGGTGTTTGCGTGACAGGTAAAACGCCGCCACCAACGCGCGACGCTCTTCGCCGGTCAATTCGGCGTCCATGTCAGCGATCAAGCTACGGCGGTGACCGAGCAGTTGCTTGAACGCTTCCAGCATCATCGCGTCCTTGCTTTCGAAGTGCGCATAGAAGCCGCCAACCGTCAGGCCGGCTGCGCCCATCACTTCGCCCACGCTCGGTTCGGCCGGGCCACGCTGAATCAGCGCTGCGCTGGCGGCCTTGAGAATGCGTTCGCGGGTTTGAGCTTTTTTATCGTTCATCGTTGCCTCCGAATATTACGACTAGAATATTATTCTCATAATAATTTTCCGCAAGTCGTAGATGTGACCGCTGGTCTGAAGAACAGTTTGAGAGAAATGGGGGATTTGGCCAAACGCCAGACAAACAAAAGGGCCATTCAATAATTGAATGACCCTTATAAAATCCCGCAGAGCGGGTAATCGTGGCGTCCCCTAGGGGACTCGAACCCCTGTTACCGCCGTGAAAGGGCGGTGTCCTAGGCCACTAGACGAAGGGGACGCAAAACCTTCTATACAACTGATCAGTGCTGAGAGCTGATCGATTCAAGGCCGGTGTGGCCAGACCTTGAACTGTAAAATTGGTGGAGCTAGACGGGATCGAACCGTCGACCTCTTGCATGCCATGCAAGCGCTCTCCCAGCTGAGCTATAGCCCCGGATTTTTCGCCTCGCGGCGGAGCGACATCTTGCGACATCGCTTCTGTAAAACTGGCGTCCCCTAGGGGACTCGAACCCCTGTTACCGCCGTGAAAGGGCGGTGTCCTAGGCCACTAGACGAAGGGGACGCAAACCCTTCTATACAACAGATCAACGCTGAGTGTTGATCGCTTCAAGGCCGGTGTGGCCAAACCTTGAAGTGTAAATTGGTGGAGCTAGACGGGATCGAACCGTCGACCTCTTGCATGCCATGCAAGCGCTCTCCCAGCTGAGCTATAGCCCCTCATCGCTGAGGACGGGGCGAATCTTAATGGCGCTTCGGAAACGTGTCAAATTTATTTTTAACAATTTCCAAAGTTTTTTGCCGACATAACAATCACTTACCGCCCTCCCCCCGTAAATCCGGGGTATACATCGATCTGTAGGAGCCAGGCTTGCCGGCGAACGGGACGCCTCGGTGTGTCTGGCACACCGCGTCATCGTTCTTCGCGAGCAAGCAACGCTCCTACAGGACGGTGTTCATCAGGCGATGTTGCCCAGGAGTTTTTCCCACTCCTTGTTTTCCTTCTTCGACACGCCACCGAGCAGGTCGATGGCCTGGCGCAGACGGAAACGCGTCAGGTCCGGGCCGAGGATTTCCATCGCATCCAGCACCGACACCGAACTCGCCTGACCAGTGATCGCTGCGAACATCAGCGGCATGGCGTCACGCAGCTTCAATTCCAGGGACTCGACCACCGCTTGAATGGTCGCGGTGATGCTGTCCTTCTCCCACTGACGCAGGCTTTCCAGTTTCCACAGAATCAACTGCATCAACTGACGAACCTGATCGCCCGACAGCTTTTTCGATTCAAACAGCTTGGCATCCGGGTTCACGCCACCGGCGAAGAAGAACCCGGCCAGCGGTGCGACCTGGCTGAAGGTTTCAACGCGGCCCTGCACGTGCGGCGCGATCTTCATCATGTACTCGGGGTTCAGCGCCCAGGTCTGCAAACGGCTGGCGAACTCTTCCACCGGCAGGTCACGCAACCACTGGCCGTTGAGCCACGACAGTTTCTCGATGTCGAAAATCGGCCCACCGAGGGAGACGCGGCTCAGGTCGAAGTTATCGACCATTTCCTGCAGCGAGAACTTCTCGCGCTCGTCCGGCATCGACCAGCCCATGCGCCCCAGGTAGTTGAGCATCGCTTCCGGCATGAAGCCCATGCGCTCGTAGAACGTCACCGAGGTCGGGTTCTTGCGCTTGGACAGCTTGCTCTTGTCCGGGTTACGCAGCAGCGGCATGTAGCACAGCTCCGGCTGTTCCCAGCCGAAGTATTCGTACAGAAGAATCAGTTTTGGCGCCGAAGGCAGCCATTCTTCGCCACGCAGCACGTGGGTGATGCCCATCAGGTGGTCATCGACCACGTTGGCCAGGAAGTACGTCGGCAGGCCGTCGGTCTTCATCAGGACTTGCATGTCCATGCGATCCCACGGGATCTCGACGTCGCCACGCAGCATGTCCGGCACCACGCACACGCCTTCGCTCGGCACCTTCATGCGGATCACGTGCGGTTCGCCAGCGGCCAGGCGACGTGCAACTTCTTCCTTGGACAGCAGCAGCGCACGACCGTCGTAACGCGGAGTTTCGCCGCGAGACATTTGCTCGGCGCGCATCTGGTCCAGCTCTTCAGCGGTGCAGAAGCACGGGAAGGCATGGCCCATCTCGACCAATTGCTGGCAATACTTCTGATAGATATCGCCGCGCTCGCTTTGACGGTAAGGACCGTGCGGGCCGCCGACGTCCGGGCCTTCGCTCCAGTCGATGCCCAACCAGCGCAGGGCGTCGAAAATCTGCTGTTCGGACTCGCGGGTCGAACGCAACTGATCGGTGTCTTCGATCCGCAGGATGAACTCACCGCCGTGCTGCTTGGCAAAGCAGTAGTTGAACAAAGCGATGTAAGCGGTACCTACGTGGGGGTCCCCGGTAGGCGATGGCGCGATGCGCGTGCGGACGGTGGTCATGGCAAGTCTCGAAATGAAGATAAAACAAAGGGCGAATGGTAACAGGCGTTGCCCGCCCGGCTCCAGTGAGCAGGGCATTTAAGCCAAGTTTGCGTCTACAACGGGCCTGGGCCGGGATGAATGGTGGATTATCAGCCGATGGCATTTACCCACTATCGACTGTATGACAAATTCGCCTGCTGATAACTTTCCTTACAATTTCTCGACTACAGTTTGCCCCATGCCTGCCCAACTCAAGCGTCGCCTGTCTTTTTTCCTGCTGATCGTCCTGCTGATTGCCGGGGCCTTGTTTGCCCAGTGGTTCTTCAAAGGACGGTTTTATGAAAGCACCGATAACGCCTATGTCCAGGGCGAGATCACCCGTGTGTCGAGCCAGCTGGGCGCACGCATCGATCAGGTGCTGGTGCAGGACAACCAGCACGTCGAAAAGGGCCAGTTGCTGATCAAGCTCGAAGGCGATGACTTCCACCTCGCTGTCGACCGCGCCAACGCCGCCCTCGCCACCCGCCAGGCCGAACGCCTGCAAGCCCAGAGCAAACTGACGCAACAAGCCAGCCTGATCGCCTCCAGCGAAGCGCAAGTCGCATCCAGCCAGGCCAGCCTCGGTCGCTCGCAGATCGACCTGTCCCGCGCGCAAACCCTGCGCAAACCCGGCTACGTGTCGGAAGAACGCGTGACGACCCTTTCCGCCGATACCCACATCGCCCGCTCGCAGGTGACCAAGGCCCAGGCAGACGCACAAAGTCAGCGCCAGCAAGTCAACTCCCTCAGCGCCGAGATCAAGCGCCTCGACGCGATGATCGCCAACGCCAAGACCGATCTGGCGCAGGCGGAATTGAACCTGACCCGCAGTGAAATCCACGCGCCCATCAGCGGCATGATCGGCCAGCGTGCCGCCCGCGAAGGCCAATACGTGCAGGCCGGCGCTTATTTGCTGTCGATCGTCCCGGATCAGGACATCTGGATTCAGGCCAACTTCAAGGAAACCCAGATCGGCCACATGCAGCCTGGCCAGAAAGCCGAACTGACCTTCGACGCCTACGGCGATACGCCAATCGAAGCGCGGGTCGACAGCCTGTTCGCTGCCTCGGGCGCACAGTTCAGCCTGTTGCCGCCGGACAATGCCACGGGCAATTTCACCAAAGTCGTACAACGGATTCCGGTAAAACTGACCTTCGCCGCGGACAACCCGCTGCACGGCAAGATTCGTCCGGGCATGTCGGTCACCGCCAAAGTGAACATCAAAGACACCCCTGACGATGGCCGGTGATCAACTGATCCGCCCGGCCGGCGAACCGACCCGGCGGGACTGGATCGCCGTGATGAGCGTGATGCTCGGCGCCTTCATGGCGGTGCTCGATATCCAGATCACCAACTCGTCGCTCAAGGACATTCAAGGCGCGCTGTCGGCGACGCTTGAAGAAGGCTCATGGATTTCCACGTCGTACCTGGTCGCGGAAATCATCATGATTCCGCTGACGGCGTGGCTGGTGCAGCTGCTGTCCGCACGCCGCCTGGCGGTGTGGGTTTCGCTTGGATTTCTTGCCTCGTCCCTGCTCTGCTCGATGGCGTGGAGCCTGGAAAGCATGATCATTTTCCGCGCGCTGCAAGGCTTCACCGGCGGCGCGCTGATCCCGCTGGCGTTCACCCTGACGCTGATCAAGCTTCCCGAACACCATCGCGCCAAAGGCATGGCCATGTTCGCCATGACCGCAACGTTCGCGCCCTCCATCGGCCCGACGCTTGGCGGCTGGCTGACGGAAAACTGGGGCTGGGAATACATCTTCTACATCAACATCCCGCCGGGCCTGATCATGATCGCCGGCCTGATGTATGGCCTGGAGAAAAAAGAAGCGCACTGGGAACTGCTGAAAAGCACCGACTACATGGGGATTCTTACGCTCGGTATCGGCCTTGGCTGCCTGCAGGTTTTTCTGGAGGAAGGCCATCGCAAGGACTGGCTGGAATCAAACCTGATCGTGACCCTGGGCAGCATCGCGCTGATCAGCCTGATCACCTTTGTGATCGTGCAGTTTTCCAAACCCAATCCGCTGATCAACCTCGGGATCCTGGGCAATCGCAACTTCGGCTTATCGAGTATTTCCAGCCTGGGAATGGGGGTCGGGCTGTACGGTTCGATCTTTCTGTTGCCGCTGTACCTGGCGCAGATCCAGAACTACAACGCCCTGCAGATCGGCGAAGTGATCATGTGGATGGGCGTGCCGCAGCTGTTCCTGATTCCGCTGGTACCGAAGCTGATGAAGGTCATCTCGCCGAAATGGCTGTGCACCCTGGGCTTCGGCTTGTTCGGCCTGGCGAGTTTTTCCTCGGGGGTGCTGAACCCGGATTTCGCCGGGCCGCAGTTCAACCAGATCCAGATCATCCGCGCACTCGGCCAGCCCCTGATCATGGTGACCATCTCGCTGATCGCCACCGCGTATATCCTGCCGCAGGACGCGGGCTCGGCGTCGAGCCTGTTCAACATCCTGCGCAACCTCGGCGGCGCCATTGGCATCGCCCTCCTCGCCACGTTGCTGGATGCGCGAACCAAGACCTACTTTGATTATTTGCGTGAATCGATTGTGCCGAGCAACCCGCAGGTCGCCGAGCGCATGGCGTCGCTGACGGACCGGTTAGGCAGTGAAGCAGCGGCGCTGGGCAAGCTCAGTGAGATTGCCCATCAACAGGCGTCGATCATGGCTTACAACGATGCGTTTCATTTTGTCGGGATTGCGCTGGGGATCAGCATGATTGCGGTGTTGTTGACCAAGCAGTTGCCGGCGGGGCTGAAGGCTGGCGAAGCACATTGAGTTTTTGTGGTGCTTTTACTGGCCTCTTCGCGGGCAAGCCTCGCTCCTACAGGTTTTGAGTCGTTTTTCAATTATGCGAACGACACAAAACCTGTAGGAGCGAGGCTTGCCCGCGAAGAGGCCCGCATATTCACCACAAATCTCAAACCGCGATCAACCGCTCCCGCAGCTTGGCAATCTCGTCGCGCATCTGCGCCGCCGCCTCGAATTCCAGGTCGCGGGCCAGTTGGTACATCTTCTCTTCCAGCGCCTTGATCCGCTTGGCGACTTCGCCCGGCGAACGCAATTCCGCTTCGTACCTGGCGTTCTCCTCGGCAGCCTTGGCCATGCCTTTGCGCTTCTTGCTGCGCGAACCCGGCACGGTGGCGCCTTCCATGATGTCGGCGACGTCCTTGAACACACCCTTCGGCGTAATGCCGTTGGCCAGGTTGAAGGCGACCTGCTTGTCGCGACGACGCTCGGTTTCACCGATCGCCCGCTCCATGGAACCGGTGATGCGATCCGCATACAGAATCGCCCGACCGTTGAGGTTACGCGCCGCGCGACCGATGGTCTGAATCAGCGAGCGCTCGGAACGCAGGAAGCCTTCCTTGTCCGCATCGAGAATCGCCACCAAGGACACTTCCGGCATGTCCAGGCCTTCACGCAACAGGTTGATCCCCACCAGCACATCAAACGTGCCAAGGCGCAAATCGCGGATGATTTCCACGCGCTCCACAGTGTCGATGTCCGAGTGCAGATAACGTACGCGCACGCCATGGTCGGCCAGGTAATCGGTCAAGTCTTCGGCCATGCGCTTGGTCAGCGTCGTGACCAATACCCGCTCATCCACTGCAGCGCGCTTGGTGATTTCCGAAAGCAGATCGTCGACCTGGGTCAACGCCGGACGGATTTCGATTTGCGGGTCCACCAGGCCGGTCGGACGCACCACCATATCAATGACACGCCCGGCGTGTTCCGCCTCGTAGTTGCCCGGCGTGGCCGAGACAAAAATCGTTTGCGGGCTGATGCCTTCGAACTCGTCGAAGCGCATTGGCCGGTTGTCCAGCGCCGACGGCAGGCGGAAACCGTATTCCACCAGCGTTTCCTTGCGTGAGCGGTCGCCCTTATACATGGCGCCGACTTGCGGCACGCTGACGTGGGATTCGTCGATCACCAGCAAGGCGTCGGCCGGCAAGTAATCGAACAAGGTCGGCGGCGCCTGACCTGGATCGCGCCCCGAGAGGTAGCGGGAATAGTTTTCGATGCCGTTGCAGTAGCCCAGTTCGAGAATCATCTCCAGGTCGAAACGGGTACGTTGTTCGAGGCGCTGCGCCTCCACCAGTTTGTTGTTGGAGCGCAGGTATTCCAGGCGCTCCTGCAATTCGACCTTGATCCCCTCGATGGCGTCGAGCAGGGTTTCTCGCGGCGTCACGTAGTGGCTTTTCGGGTAGAAGGTGAAACGCGGCAGCTTGCGGATCACCTCCCCCGTCAGCGGATCGAAGGCCGACAGGCTCTCGACTTCGTCGTCGAACAGCTCGATACGGATCGCTTCGAAATCGGATTCTGCCGGGTGGATATCGATCACATCACCGCGCACGCGGAAGGTCGCACGGGCGAAATCCATGTCGTTGCGGGTGTATTGCAAATCGGCGAGACGGCGCAGCAAGGCGCGCTGATCGAGCTTGTCACCACGATCCACGTGCAACACCATTTTCAAATAGGTTTCCGGACTGCCCAGACCGTAGATGCACGACACCGTGGTGACGATGATCGCGTCCTTGCGCTCCAGCAGCGCTTTGGTCGCCGAGAGTCGCATTTGCTCGATGTGATCGTTGATCGAGGCGTCTTTCTCGATGAAGGTGTCCGAGGAAGGCACATACGCTTCAGGCTGGTAGTAGTCGTAGTAGGAAACGAAATACTCGACAGCGTTGTTCGGGAAAAACGCCTTGAATTCGCCGTACAACTGCGCGGCCAGGGTCTTGTTTGGCGCCAGTACCAGCGTCGGGCGCTGAACCTGGGCGATGACATTGGCGATGCTGAACGTTTTGCCCGAACCGGTCACACCGAGCAACGTCTGGTGCGCCAGCCCGGCCTCGATGCCCTCGACCATCAGGCGGATGGCTTCCGGCTGGTCGCCGGCGGGCTCGAAGCGGGTGACTAGCTGGAATTCAGACATGAAATACCTCTGGGTTCACCCGTACGCGGTCAAACCGGACAGGAACGAGAAAGACCGCAAACGACCGACGTCGCCCGAGGAAAAAACTGGATTGTGCTCAATGTGGAGTCGATTGCCCTCGCTTTCAAGGCAAACGTCCTACATCCCTTGAAGCCTCTGACGCGATCAATCGACTAACGGTCGAAAAATAATCGGAAAAACTTACGGTAAAAGCCGAATCGACTGTCGCCATCAATCGCGGATGACCTCTATACTAGCTCCCCGTTTGTGCACCGCTCTAGTGCATTCGGCTGGAGCGCGACACGTCCCTCCACACTCCATTCAGAGCCGCCGCAAAAATGAGCCTGTTCTCCGCTGTCGAAATGGCACCACGCGATCCAATCCTGGGCCTCAACGAAGCATTCAACGCCGATACCCGTACCAACAAGGTCAACCTGGGGGTCGGTGTTTACTGCAACGAGGAGGGGCGAATTCCACTCCTGCGCGCCGTTGTCGAAGCCGAGACGATTCGCGTCGCTCAACACGCTTCCCGTGGCTACTTGCCGATCGACGGCATCGCTGCCTACGACCAGGCCGTGCAAAAACTGCTGTTTGGCAATGACTCGCCGCTGATCGCTGCTGGCCGCGTCATCACCACTCAGGCCGTTGGCGGTACTGGCGCACTGAAAATCGGTGCCGACTTCCTCAAGCAACTGCTGCCGAACGCCGTCGTGGCGATCAGTGACCCGAGCTGGGAAAACCACCGCGCGCTGTTCGAAACCGCTGGTTTCCCGGTGCAGAACTATCGTTACTACGACGCCGCGACCCACGACGTTAACCGTACCGGCCTGCTGGAAGACCTGAACGCCCTGCCGTCCGGCTCGATCGTTGTGCTGCACGCCTGCTGCCACAACCCGACCGGTGTTGACCTGAGCCCGGCGGACTGGAAAAACGTTCTGGAGGTGGTGAAAGCCAAAGGTCACGTGCCGTTCCTCGACATGGCCTACCAGGGCTTTGGCGATGGCATCGACGAAGACGCCGCAGCCGTGCGTCTGTTCGCTGAGTCGGGCCTGACTTTCTTCGTCTCCAGCTCGTTCTCCAAATCGTTCTCGCTGTACGGCGAGCGCGTTGGCGCCCTGTCGATCGTCAGCGAATCGAAAGAAGAAAGCGCGCGCGTGCTGTCGCAGGTCAAGCGCGTGATCCGCACCAACTACTCCAACCCGCCGACCCACGGTGCAAGCATCGTTGCCGCTGTATTGAACAGCCCGGAACTGCGCGCCCAGTGGGAAGAAGAACTGGCAGAGATGCGCCTGCGGATTCGCGGCATGCGCACCCAGATGGTTGACCTGCTGGCGAAACAGGCTCCTCAGCGCGATTTCAGCTTTGTCGGTCGTCAGCGCGGCATGTTCTCCTACTCCGGCCTGACGGTTGAGCAAGTGACCCGTCTGCGCAGCGAGTTCGGCATCTACGCCCTGGACACCGGCCGCATCTGCGTTGCCGCACTGAACCAGAGCAACATCGACGTGGTGACCAAGGCCATCGTTGCGGTGATCTGAGTCGTGCGGTGATACGAAAAACGGGAAGCCCTTGGGCTTCCCGTTTTTTATTGACCGCAGATTATTCTCAACCCGACAACCAAGCCCTCTAGACTGCACACATCTACTTTGTAGGAGCCAGCTTGCTGGCGATGGCGTCCGTCCCGTCAATAAACAGGCTGGCTGACCCACCGCTATCGCCGGCAAGCCAGCTCCTACAGTGTTTGTGTACACCACCGGATTCGATGTGAGCCGATATGAAAAACGATGACCTGCGCGCTGAGCGCGATGACCTGGATGACCTGAATGACTTCATCCCCCGCACCCCGGCCAAACGCGGCAACAACCTGGTGCTGCAAGTGGCTGCGGGGGTCTTTCTTGGCGGCCTGGCGCTGTGGCTGGTTCAACTGGGCGCGACACTGCTGTACGCCAAACTGATGCTCGCCACCATTACGTTCGGCGGTTAAGCCAGTTCGGTCGCGCGTTGGCTGGCTGCATCGTCATAAGCGACGTACAGCGACTCGGCGACCTGGCTTTTGATGGCCTTGGTACTTTCCAGGCCCAGGACAAAACCTTCGGCCTTGCCGCCAGCGCGATTCAATTCGTCAGCGGTGCTGGCCTGAGTGATTGCGTCGAACAGTTTTTCGGCGTGCGGACCGACCCCTTTGGGCAGGCTGATCTGAGCGATGCTCATGCGAACACCTCGTTGTGGCGAAGTGTGAGGGTTGGGTGATTCATGGCGCGTACCTTTTCGGCGAATGGCCGGCAGCGCGTGTCACCACTTCCGGGCGGCCATGGTAGACCTCTGGTGCGATTCTGGTAACCGCCAATCGCCGATAAACCGCCGTCCGTCCCGACGAATCGCTCAAATTGCCAACAGGTGCTTGACTTCTCTTTTTGAATCAGTAACATACACGCCATTCCGCGATAGCTCAGTTGGTAGAGCAAGTGACTGTTAATCACTGGGTCCCTGGTTCGAGTCCAGGTCGTGGAGCCAGACAGCAAGATCGAAAAGCCCCTGAATCGAAAGGTTCAGGGGCTTTTTTGTGGGCGGTGGAAAAGATGACTTAAGACCTGTAGGAGCCGGCTTGCCGGCGATGAGGGCCTTGAATAATGCATCGTTCTCAAGGCCGCCATCGCCGGCAAGCCGGCTCCTACAGTACGGGGTCATGTCATGTAAAAAGGCGCCCCTGGGGGCGCCTTTTTTATTCAGACATGTTCACTGCTTTTGACATGCACCGCCTTCGGCTCGCCATGCCCATGATCCGTCTCTATCACCGGGATCTCCTTCCCGTCGCAGTCATGCAACTTGCCTTCGCTGAAGTAATCCCCTTCGCGCAGCGCTGCCAGATCCTGATAGCGCAGGACTCGCTCAGTACCGGCAGCAAACACCGACTGCTGATCCGAGTTGCCGGCAGTGAGGTGGTTGAAGGCCAGGTTCAGCACGATGGCCATGATTGCCGAGGAGCTGATGCCCGAGTGGAAGATCGTCGCGAACCAGCTTGGGAAGTGGTCGTAAAAGTTCGGCGCGGCAATGGGGATCATGCCGAAACCGATGGACGTGGCGACGATGATCAGATTGACGTTGTTGCGGTAGTCGACCTTGGACAGCGTACGAATTCCGCTGGCCGCCACGGTGCCGAACAGCACGATCCCGGCGCCGCCGAGCACGGAGGTCGGTACCGCGGCGATAACCCGCCCCATGAAGGGCAGCAGGCCGAGGATCACCAGAAACAAGCCGCCGGTAGCCACCACATAACGGCTCTTGATCCCGGTCACCGCCACCAGCCCGACGTTCTGGGCGAACGCACTCTGGGTGAAAGAACCGAAGATCGGCGCGATCATGCTCGACAGCATGTCGGCGCGCAGACCGTTGCCCAGACGCTTGGAGTCGACTTTGGTGTCGATGATTTCACCGACCGCGAGGATGTCCGCCGAGGTTTCGACCAGCGTCACCATGACCACGATGCACATCGACAGGATCGCAGCGAAGTGGAAGGTCGGCATGCCGAAGTGGAATGGCGTGGGGAAGCCGAACATCGGGCCCTGGGCAACGGACGAGAAGTCCGCCATGCCGAGGAATACCGCGATGAGCGTGCCGATGACCATGGCCAGCAGAATCGACAACCGGGAGATGGTCGCGCTGCCGATCTTGCTCAGCAACAACACCAGCACCAGCGTTACCGCCGCCAGGCCGATGTTCGCCATGCTGCCGAAATCCGGCGCATGGCTGTTGCCACCCATGGCCCAGCGCGCGGCCACCGGCATCAGCGTCAGGCCGATGGTGGTGATCACGATGCCCGTCACCAACGGCGGGAAGAACTTGGTAATTCGCGAGAACACCGGCGTGATCAGCAAACCGATCAACGACGCGGCAATCACCGCACCCAGAATCGACTGAAACCCGCCCTCCCCGCC
>NZ_JAGYFX010000069.1:0-31689 GCF_019946615.1 Pseudomonas sp. BF-R-01 | reverse complement strand
ACCTGACACACCGCCTTCGCGGGCAAGCCTCGCTCCTACAGGTGCAGTTCAACACAACAACAAATGTTCCTCTGAGATAACACCCTTGAGCATTCAACCCAGCACTTATTCACCCGACATCGCGGTGCCGACCGACAAACGTGTCTTCGGCGGCCGTGATCTGTTTTCCCTGTGGTTCTCCCTCGGCATCGGCCTGATGGTCTTGCAGACCGGCGCATTGCTCGCGCCAGGTCTTGGCCTGTCCGGTTCGCTGCTGGCGATCTTCCTTGGCACGCTGGTCGGCGTTCTGCTGCTGGCCGCTGTCGGCGTGATCGGCAGTGACACCGGCCTGTCGTCGATGGCCGCGCTCAAACTCAGCCTCGGTGCGAAAGGCGCGAGCCTGCCAGCGGTGCTGAACCTGCTGCAACTGATCGGTTGGGGTTCGTTCGAAATCATCGTCATGCGCGACGCTGCCAGCCTGCTCGGCGCGCGTGCGTTCAGCGAAGGCAGTCTGTTCTCCAGTCCGCTGCTCTGGACGTTGTTCTTCGGTGCCTTGGCGACCTTGCTGGCCGTCAGCGGTCCGTTGACCTTCGTGCGCCAGATCCTGCGCAAATGGGGCATCTGGCTGCTGCTAGCCGCGTGCATCTGGCTGACCTGGAACCTGTTCGCCAAAGCCGATCTGGCGGCGTTGTGGGCGCAGGCCGGTGACGGTTCGATGCCGTTCGCCGTGGGCTTCGACATTGCCATCGCGATGCCGCTGTCGTGGCTGCCGCTGATCGCTGACTACTCGCGTTTCGGCAAGCGTGCGAAAAACGTGTTCGGCGGGACGGCGATTGGCTTCTTTATCGGTAATTTCTGGCTGATGAGCCTGGGCGTGGCTTACACCCTGGCGTTCGCGCCGAGCGGTGAAGTGAATGCCTTGCTGTTGGCGCTGGCCGGTGCCGGCCTGGGGATTCCGCTGCTGCTGATTCTGCTGGATGAGTCGGAAAACGCCTTTGCCGACATTCACTCGGCGGCCGTTTCCAGCGGGATTTTGCTGCGCTTGAAAGTCGAACACCTGGCGTTGGCCATCGGTGTGGTCTGCACCCTGATCGCCTTGCTGGCGCCATTGGCCCAGTACCAGAACTTCCTGCTGTTGATCGGTTCGGTGTTTGCGCCGCTGTTCGGCGTGGTGCTGGTGGATCACTTCATCCTGCGTAAACGCAGTGCTCAAGTGGCGTCAGCCGCATTGCGCTGGCCGGCGCTGCTCGCCTGGCTGGGCGGGGTCAGCACCTATCACTTGCTGGCCAATCTGTATCCGGACATCGGCGCAACCCTGCCGTCGTTGATTCTGGCAGGGCTGCTGCAACTCGTGCTGGGTCGGGCCTTCAGTTACGGCCGGGAAACAGCTCGGGCTTGATGATGCCGTTCAGGCGAGGGTAGGGGATCTTTAGTTCGACGTGGCCCAGCGCGTAAGGCGCGATGGTGCTCACGTCGTACTTGAGGATCACCCCGCCGTAGGTCAGCGCTATGTTCTGGGTTTTCTGGAACGGCCAGCTCTTCACGAACTCCGGTTCCTGATCGAGCTTGGTGCTGATCAACCAGCTGTTGTGCGCAACCTGCGCCGCTTTCCAGAATGCCTCTTCCTGACCTGGCACCAACATGTCGGACAAGGTCAGCACTTTATGCTGCTGGCGCGAATAGTTGATGAAGCTGCGGCCCGGCGTGCCATGTGCGCCGCCGGTGTCCAGGTAGCTGGAAAATTCGACGATCACCAAGCCGTCATGCTGCTCACGTACCTTGGCTTGCAAGTAACTGCTGTAGCGCGGGCCGGCGGTGCGCAAAAACTCATCGCGATAGGCCGCCAGCGTCGGTGCCACCGGGGCGTCGGGCGAGGTGCGGGTCATTTGCAGCAGACGTTTTTCGACAATGCCGTCCAACTGCGGCTCGGCGGGGAAGCGCAGCGTATCGATGTTCACCAGTGGGCATTCAGGTGTCGTGCAGCCCGGTTTCAGCTGTTCGGAAGCATCGCGGGTAGTCTCCAGCGGCGCCCGGTAGTTGGGCTGGAACAGGCTTTGGCAAGCGCCCAGGGTCAGGGCGATTGCGGCCACGGAGGCGATTTTAAAAAGCGACATGGGCGTCCTTCGTAAAACAGGGAAAGGCAAAAAGTTATCCGCTTCGACTCTCAACGAAGCAGTCAGTTCGCCACTAAGCTAATTAGAGTTGGTTTCGCCCTCACCGTCTATCCCGCTGACTGGAAAGGGGCTGCATCAAACGGCGCGGGCGCGTTAGGATGGCGCGAAGTCGAGGTTGCAAGTAACCAAAAGGAGCCTCGGATCGGACTAGCAGTAAACGAGGATTGTCATGACTGATTTTGCCAACGCCATTCCGACCGCCGTTGATATCGTTCGGCGCGAAAAGTGCTACGAGGGCTTTTACAAGCTCGATCGCGTGCACTTGCGCCACGAGTTGTTCGCCGGTGGCATGAGCCGCGAAATCAATCGTGAAGTGTTTGTTCGCCACGATGCGGTCTGCGTGTTGCCCTACGATCCGCAGCGCGATGAAGTGGTGTTGATCGAGCAGTTTCGCGTCGGCGCCATGGGCAAGACCGACAATCCCTGGCTGATTGAACTGGTCGCTGGTCTGATCGACAAGGATGAAGTGCCGGAAGAAGTTGCTCACCGCGAAGCGCAGGAGGAAGCTGGGCTTGTATTCGGGGCGCTCTGGCCGATGACCAAGTATTTTCCATCGCCGGGTGGCAGCAATGAATTCGTGCATTTGTTCCTGGGGCGTTGCGAGACAACCGGGGTCGGCGGCCTGCATGGGCTGGAGGAAGAAGCTGAAGATATCCGCGTCACGGTCTGGGCGTTCGAGGATGCCCTGCAAGCCGTACGCGACGGACGAATTGCCAACGCGGCCAGCATCATTGCCTTGCAATGGTTAGCTTTGAACCGCGCTGAAGTGAGGGGGTTATGGTCGTAAACAAGTTGCGCGATCGCTACCGGGTGGACCTCGTGGGGCTGCAAGCCTCTTGCGAGGCCAACTACGCGCGCCTGATGCGACTGCTGCCGGACATGCGCAACGAGCCGGCGGCGCGGCGCATTGCCGTGACCCACGGCGAGCAGATGCTCGGCGTGCTGGCCCTTGAAGTGCTGCAGGTCTGTCCATACACCACGACCCTGCAAGTGCGTCAGGAACACAGCCTGCCGTGGCTGCCGGTGCCGCAACTGGAAGTGCAGGTCTATCACGACGCCTGCATGGCCGAAGTGGTCAGCGCCGAACATGCGCGACGCTTTCGCGGGATCTATCCTTACCCGAACGCCTCGATGCACCAGCCGGACGAAAAGGCGCAGCTGAACATGTTCCTGGGTGAATGGCTGAGCCATTGCCTGGCGTGTGGGCACGAATACGCCGTTGTGCGTTGAGCTCGCTAGATGTGAACTGCGTCAGCTTCTCGGATTTCCTCTTTCGTTCGTCCCCCAGCATAATCGCGGCATTCCACTTATCCCGTGTTTAGCCCTGGGAGACCGCCTTGCCAAGCGTATCCACTTTGACCCCCGCCGATTCGGCGTTGCTGGTGCAACTGTCCGACAGCCATCTGTTTGCCGAAGCGGACGGCACGTTGCTGGGCATGAATACGCGCGACAGCCTGCAAAAGGTCATCGAGCTGGTCAGGCAGCAACAGCCGCAGATCGATCTGATCATTGCCAGCGGCGATCTTTCCCAGGACGGGACGCTGGAGTCGTATCAGCAGTTTCGCGACCTGACCCGGCAACTCGATGCGCCGGCGCGCTGGATTCCCGGCAATCACGACGAACCGCAGATCATGGCCGCAGCCGCCGTGCACAGCGCGCTGCTGGAACCAGTGGTGGATGTCGGCAACTGGCGCGTCACGTTGCTCGACTCGGCGGTGCCGGGGTCGGTGCCCGGGTATTTGCAGGATGAACAATTGCAGTTGCTGGCGCGCTCGCTGAGCGAGGCGCCGGAGAGCCATCATCTGGTGTGCTTCCACCATCATCCGGTGTCGATCGGGTGTGCGTGGATGGAGCCGATCGGGTTGCGCAATCCCGAAGCACTGTTCGCCGTGCTGGACCGGTTCCCGCAAGTACGCGCTGTGCTTTGGGGGCACGTGCATCAGGAAATCGATCAAGTGCGTAACGGCGTTCGTCTGATTGCATCGCCCTCGACCTGCATTCAGTTCGAGCCGGGCAGTGAGGATTTCAAGGTCGGCGAGCAGGCGCCAGGGTATCGGTGGTTGCGGCTGTTGCCCGATGGTCGGCTCGAAACCGGCGTAGAGCGCGTGACCGGGTTCGACTTTCAGGTCGATTACGGCTCCAACGGCTACTGAATATCTGCGGTGCTGCCATCGCCAGCAGGCTGGCTCCCACAATGAATCCGCGTCGTGCACAAATCCCTGTGGGAGCCAGCCTGCTGGCGATGGCGTCCGCTCAGACGACATGAATTCCACGGATATCCCCGATTCCCCCGACACCCTGTAAACTCCGCCTTCTTTACCCGACGCACAGGGAGTTCAAATGTCCGGTTCGATCCTTTATATCCACGGTTTCAACAGTGCGCCTTCGTCAAAAAAGGCCACTCAGTTGATCGAAGTGATGGAGCGTCTGGGCTTGAGCGATCACCTGCGCGTTCCGGCCCTGCATCACCATCCGCGCGAGGCCATCGGTCAGCTCGAACAGGCAATTTCGGAGCTTGGCCGGCCACTGCTGGTCGGCAGCTCACTCGGCGGCTACTATGCGACTCACCTGGCCGAGCGCCATGGCTTGAAAGCCCTGTTGATCAACCCCGCCGTCAGTCCGCACCGGATGTTCGACGGGTATCTGGGGACGCAGAAAAACCTGTATACCGATGAGGCCTGGGAATTGACCCACGACCATGTGACGGCCCTGGCCGAGCTGGAAGTGCCGGCGCCCCAGGACCCGCAGCGGTATCAGGTATGGTTGCAGACGGGCGACGAAACGCTGGATTATCGCCTCGCCCAGCAGTATTACCGGGCCTGTGCCTTGCGCATCCAGGCCGGCGGCGACCATAGTTTCCAGGGTTTTGCCGGGCAATTGCCGGCAATGCTGAGTTTTGCCGGCATCGGCGCAGATTTGTATCAGGCGATAGATTTCACTGCACTGTGAGTCATCACCTCTATTTAATAGAACATTTGACGACGAGACCCCATGGCCACTCCCAGCGCTAGCTCTTATAACGCAGACGCCATCGAAGTCCTCTCGGGCCTCGACCCGGTGCGCAAACGCCCCGGCATGTACACCGACACCAGTCGGCCGAACCACCTCGCCCAGGAAGTCATCGACAACAGCGTCGACGAAGCCTTGGCCGGGCATGCGACGTCGGTGCAGGTCATCCTGCACGCCGACCACTCCCTGGAAGTCAGCGATGACGGCCGTGGCATGCCGGTGGACATTCACCCGGAAGAGGGTGTGTCGGGCGTCGAACTGATCCTCACCAAGCTTCATGCGGGCGGCAAGTTTTCCAACAAGAACTACCAGTTCTCCGGCGGTCTGCACGGGGTGGGTATTTCGGTGGTCAACGCCTTGTCGACCGAAGTCCGGGTGCGCGTGAAGCGCGACGGCAACGAATACCAGATGACCTTCGCCGACGGTTACAAGAAGACCGAGCTGGAAGTGGTCGGCACCGTTGGCAAGCGCAACACCGGCACCAGCGTGTTCTTCGCGCCAGACCCGAAGTACTTCGACTCACCGAAATTCTCCATCAGCCGCCTCAAGCACGTGCTCAAGGCCAAGGCCGTTCTGTGCCCGGGGCTGCTGGTCAGTTTTGAAGACAAGGCCACCGGCGAGAAAGTCGAATGGCATTACGAAGACGGCCTGCGCTCCTACCTGGTGGACGCGGTCAGCGAATTCGAACGCCTGCCGGACGAGCCGTTCTGCGGCAGCCTGGCCGGTAACAAAGAAGCGGTCGACTGGGCGCTGCTGTGGTTGCCGGAAGGTGGCGACAGCGTGCAGGAAAGCTACGTCAACCTGATCCCGACGGCCCAGGGCGGTACGCACGTCAACGGTTTGCGTCAGGGCCTGCTCGATGCCATGCGCGAGTTCTGCGAATTCCGCAGCCTGCTGCCACGCGGCGTGAAGCTGGCGCCGGAAGACGTCTGGGAACGCATCGCCTTCGTCCTGTCGATGAAAATGCAGGAGCCGCAATTCTCCGGCCAGACCAAGGAACGCCTGTCGTCCCGCGAAGCGGCGGCGTTCGTGTCCGGCGTGGTCAAGGACGCGTTCAGCCTGTGGCTCAACGCTCACCCGGAAACCGGCATGCTTCTGGCGGAGCTGGCGATCAACAACGCCGGCCGTCGTCTGAAGGCCAGCAAGAAGGTCGAGCGCAAGCGCATCACCCAAGGCCCGGCACTGCCAGGCAAGCTCGCCGACTGCGCCGGGCAGGACCCGATGCGTTCCGAACTGTTCCTGGTGGAAGGTGACTCCGCCGGCGGTTCCGCCAAGCAAGCGCGGGACAAAGAGTTTCAAGCGATCCTGCCGTTGCGCGGCAAGATCCTGAACACCTGGGAAGTCGACGGCAGCGAAGTACTGGCCAGCCAGGAAGTGCACAACATCGCCGTGGCCATCGGTGTCGATCCGGGCGCGGCGGACATGAGCCAGCTGCGTTACGGCAAGATCTGCATCCTCGCCGACGCCGACTCCGACGGTCTGCACATCGCCACGCTGCTGTGCGCGCTGTTCGTCCAGCATTTCCGCCCGTTGGTGGATGCCGGTCACGTCTACGTCGCGATGCCGCCGCTGTACCGAATCGATTTGGGCAAAGAAATTTACTACGCCCTCGACGAAGCTGAGCGTGACGGCATTCTCGATCGTCTGGTGGCCGAGAAGAAACGCGGCAAACCGCAGGTCACCCGATTCAAAGGTCTGGGTGAAATGAACCCGCCGCAACTGCGCGAAACCACCATGGACCCGAACACCCGGCGTCTGGTGCAGCTGACCCTGGAAGATTTCGAAGCGACCTCGGAAATGATGGACATGTTGCTGGCGAAGAAACGCGCCGGTGATCGTAAATCCTGGCTGGAATCCAAAGGCAACCTGGCCGAGGTTCTTGGCTGATGCGGGTTGGCTTTGCCCTGGCGTGTGCGTTACTTCTGACCTCGGCTTCGGCGTTTGCCGAGCCGGCACCGGAGTTGCGCCTGTTGTCCGAGCATCCCGTGGAGGGCATGCGCGGCGGCAACCTGTCGGGGCTGGCCCAGTGTGGCAAGAATCTGTGGGCCGTTTCCGATCGCGACGACGATCAGATCTACCGACTCGAAACCGGCGACACGGTCTGGCAGGCTGAAACCGTGCGCATCGGTGTGCCGCCGGTGCCGGACAGCGATTTGCCCTGGGGTTTGCGTTCGCGGACCTGGGTGGCATCGTTCGCGCGCGGCGGGGACCTGGATTTTGAAGGCATCACCTGCGACAGCGCCGGCAATCGCTACATCGTCAGCGAGTCCCATGCGGCGATTCTGCAAGTGCCGCCCGTTGGGCCGACGTCCTGGCTGAAGATTTCGCCGATGCTGGTTCGCGAGGCGCGGGCCAGCGGTATGTTGTTGCACTTCAATGCATTGTTCGAGGGCCTGGCGATCAATCCGGAGGGCGACCAGTTATGGTTGGCCGCCGAGCGTGAGCGCCGAGGACTGCTGTTGATCAAGCGTCAGCAAACGGTCTGGGATTGCGACGGCGGCTGCGTGCTGCTGAGCGAAGCCGGGATGGAAATGCAGCCGGCGAAATTTCCCAAGGCCAGAGCCGTGTCGCGGGATTTTGCCGATCTGTCGTTGTTCAACGGCAAGCTGTTTACCCTTGAGCGTAACGCGTTCGAGATTTGCCGCCGTGACGCGGTGACGGCTAAAGTCGAGCGTTGCTGGTCGTTTGCCGACGAGGCATTGCAGGAGAACCGTCGTTATCCACAGGGCTATGGCCTGACGGAAGCACTGATCGTCGACGCCGATGGCGCCTGGGTCGGCATTGATAACAACGACGGTGCCCGTGCTGATGGCGAGTATCGCCCGGTCGTCTGGCGCTTTGCCGCGCCGGAAGGTGGCTGGAGTGCCAAGCCATGACGCCGCAAACACCTGGGAAACGCGCCGGTCGGGTGTTCATGGTGCTGGCCTGGTGCGCAGCGCTATTTCTGGCGACACGGTTTTTCGGCCAATGGGAGGAGCGGCAGCAAAATCCCAACGTCGTCGTCAGCTCGGAACAGGGCGAAGGTTTTATCGAAGTGAAACTGGCCAGCAACACCCAGGGGCACTTCGTCGCCAGCGGCCAGATCAACGGCCAGTCGGTGGATTTCATGCTGGATACCGGGGCAACCGATGTGGCGATCCCGGCAGAAATGGCCGAACGGCTGAAACTTGAACAAGGCTTCGGGGTGACCCTGAGCACCGCCAACGGTCGCACCGAGGGTTATCGAACCCGTGTCGACCGGCTGCAACTGGGCGACATTGTGCTGCGTGATGTGCGCGCCATCGTCGTGCCAGGCCTGGATGGCAAGCAAGTGCTGCTCGGTATGAGCGCGCTGAACAAACTTGAATTTACCCAGCGCGGTGGCACCATGCTGCTGCGCCAGACAACGAACCGATGAGGCCCGCATGAGCGACTCCCTTGATCTCAGCCTGGACGGTGTAGAGCGCCGGTCACTGGCTGACTTCACCGAAAATGCCTACCTCAACTACTCCATGTACGTGATCATGGACCGTGCCTTGCCGCATATCGGCGACGGCCTGAAACCGGTACAGCGCCGCATCGTCTACGCGATGAGCGAGTTGGGGCTGGACGCCGATTCCAAGCACAAGAAGTCGGCGCGTACCGTCGGTGACGTGCTCGGTAAATTCCACCCGCACGGCGATTCGGCCTGCTACGAAGCCATGGTCCTGATGGCCCAGCCGTTCAGCTACCGCTACACGCTGGTCGACGGCCAGGGTAACTGGGGTGCGCCGGATGATCCCAAGTCCTTCGCCGCCATGCGATACACCGAAGCGCGGCTGTCGCGTTATTCCGAAGTGCTGCTCAGTGAACTGGGCCAGGGCACTGCGGACTGGGGCCCGAACTTCGACGGCACACTCGACGAGCCATTGGTGTTGCCGGCACGTTTGCCGAACATCCTGCTCAACGGCACCACCGGCATCGCCGTGGGCATGGCCACCGACGTTCCGCCGCACAACCTGCGCGAAGTCGCGACCGCCTGCGTGCGTTTGCTTGATGAGCCAAAAGCCACGGTCGAGCAGCTCTGCGAACACATTCAGGGCCCGGATTACCCGACCGAAGCGGAAATCATCACGCCGCGTGCCGACCTGCTGAAAATGTACGAAACCGGCAAGGGCTCGGTGCGCATGCGCGCCGTGTACCACATCGAAGACGGCGACATCATCGTCACCGCGCTGCCGCATCAGGTGTCTGGCGCCAAGGTGCTGGAACAGATCGCGGCCATGATGCAGGCCAAACCGTCCAAGGCCCCGCAGATCGCTGACCTGCGCGACGAATCCGACCACGAGAACCCGTGCCGGATCGTGATCATTCCGGGCGCACGGAAAAACTTCGACCACGACGCGCTGATGCAGCACCTGTTCGCCAGCACCGAGCTGGAGTCGAGCTACCGGGTCAACATCAACATCATCGGCCTGGATGGCAAGCCGCAGCTGAAGAACCTGCGTGCGTTGCTGGTGGAATGGCTGGAGTTCCGCGTTCAAACCGTGCGTCGTCGTCTGCAATTCCGCCTCGACAAGGTTGAGCGTCGCCTGCACCTGTTGGACGGTTTGTTGATTGCCTACCTCAACCTGGATGAAGTGATTCACATCATCCGCACCGAGGAGCACCCCAAAGCCGCCCTGATCGCGCGTTTCGCGCTGAGCGAAATCCAGGCCGAGTACATTCTGGACACCCGTTTGCGTCAGTTGGCGCGACTGGAAGAAATGAAGCTGCGCTCCGAGCAGGATGAACTGCTCAAGGAACAAGCCAAGCTGCAAGCCCTGCTGGGCAGCGAAGCCAAGCTGAAAAAACTGGTGCGCACCGAGCTGATCAAGGATGCCGAAACCTACGGCGACGACCGTCGTTCGCCAATCGTCGAGCGCGCCGAGGCCAAGGCCTTGACCGAGCACGATCTGCTGCCGAACGAGAAAGTGTCCGTAGTGCTATCGGAAAAAGGCTGGGTCCGCTCCGCCAAAGGGCACGAAATTGACGCCACCGGGCTTTCCTACAAGGCCGGGGATGGTTTCAAGGCCTTGGCGGCCGGGCGCTCCAACCAGTTTGCGGTGTTCATCGACTCCACCGGTCGCAGCTATTCGGTGGCCTCGCACACCTTGCCTTCGGCCCGTGGCCAGGGCGAACCGTTGACCGGTCGTCTGACACCGCCGCCAGGTGCGACATTTGAATGCGTGCTGATGCCGGAAGACGATTCGCTGTACGTGATCGCCTCCGATGCCGGTTACGGTTTCGTGGTCAAGGGCGAAGACTTCCAGGCCAAGAACAAGGCGGGCAAGGCGCTGTTGAGCTTGCCGAACAACTCGAAGGTCATTCTGCCGCGCCCGGTGGCGGATCGTGAGAACAACTGGCTGGCGTCGGTGACCACCGAAGGTCGCTTGCTGATCTTCAAAATCAGCGATCTGCCACAATTAGGTAAGGGCAAAGGCAACAAGATCATCGGGATTTCCGGTGAGCGTGTGGCCAGTCGCGAAGAATATGTCACGGACATCGCTGTGCTGCCGGATGGAGCCACCTTGGTGCTGCAGGCCGGAAAGCGTACCTTGTCACTGAAAGCGGACGACCTCGAACACTACAAAGGTGAGCGTGGACGTCGTGGCAACAAACTTCCACGGGGCTTCCAGAGGGTAGATGCGCTGCTCGTCGAAAACCTCAATTAACCGCGCTAGAGCGCTCGATCTACGATTTAACGCGTAGATCGACGCTTTGCCGCTGGAGTCGGAACGCATATTCACGGATGATATGGCCTTTCCAAGCGCCGGCGTGGCCGAGCGTTCTTCATATTTATTGAGTATTTTCACTGTGGTGTGCCTTGTGGCAACCACCTGGATGGGACGATGACTGCTCTGCGCCTTCCTTTTATTTTGATGCTCGCTGGCGTTCTTGGCCTGGCGGGTTGCAGCGTTCACCAACCGGTGTCGCTGTATCAGCTGGACAGCGGAAGTCCGGCTCAGCCTGCGCAAAGCGCGGGCATGGCGGTATTGCTCGGCCCGGTAACGGTTGCCGATTACCTGCAGCGTGAAACGCTGTTGCAGCGTCAGCCGGATGGCAGTCTTCAGGCCTCGACCGATGGTCGTTGGGCCGGCAGCCTTTCTTCCGACATCGATCAACTGTTGCTGCGTCAGGTAGCGGGTCATCTGGACAGTCAGCGTGTGGTGCTGGCGCCGGCGAGCGTGGGCTTCACGCCGGATGTTCAAGTACTGCTGACCATCACGCGCCTGGACTCGGGCGAGTCGCAACCGGCGATCCTCGATGCTCAATGGCGTTTGATCGACCGTCGCGGGCAAGTTCGCGATAACCGCATCGTTCATCTGCAAGAACAGCACGCGGGCGGTACGGCAGCGCAGGTTCAGGCTCAGGGTGTGTTGCTGCAGAAACTCGCCGAACAGCTGTCGATCGCGCTCAAGCCATTGGCCAATCAGCCACCGATTGCAGAAGCGCCAAAAAAACCGGCGGCCAAGCCTGTGGCTCCGGCGACAGAGCAAGAGAAACAGCCGAAGATCCCGATGGCTGCGCCGATTCGTACGGATATGGAAGTGTTCAGGTTCTAAGGCCTGGATAGATTTCAAACAGAGCCCGCAGAGATGCGGGCTTTGTTGTTTCTGCAGATTGGAAATCCTCGGTGCTGCTGACGGCCCCATCGCTGGCAAGCCAGCTCCTACAGGTTCCGCGTCGTGCATACATCATGCGGGCAACACGATTTCTGTAGGAGCTGGCTTGCCGGCGATGACGGCGGAACAGGCAACAAAAAACCCGCAGACAATCACTTGTCTGCGGGTTTTTTTACTGCGGGGCTAACGCTTACGCCCGACGCTCATGCATCCGCGCCAACTGTCGCTCCAGCATCGACGGATAAGGCTCCATCAACCGCTCCACGCAGCACGCACCCTCAGGGCTGGCAATCGGGCGGATTCGCGCACGCTGGCGAATCAGCGCGTCGTCACTGATCTTGCGCTCCACCAGCAGCAGATTGCGGCTGTGTTGCGACAGGGCCAGGGCGTCCTGGGCGGTTTCGGTCAGCAACAGGTCGATCTGGCTTAGACCGAACAGCTCATCACCCAAGGTCACGCCCAGCTGCAATTGCAGGGTGATGCCGCTGTCGGCGACTTCGATCTGCAACTGATGGCCCAGGGCTCGCAGCAACTCGCCGCAGCAGATGGCGTTGGTCAGGTAGTCGTCGCCGCTGTCCTCGGTGTGGAACACCATCAGCGTGCTGCCATCGTTCAGGCTATGCAGTTCGCCCTCATAGAGCGAGGCCGCCTGATCGAGGCAATCGCGATAACGTTTGAGCAGTTCTTCCAGGCGCGCCCGTGGCAGGCGGCGCAATTGATCCTGGGCGCCCAGTTGCACGGCCAGCACTGCGCTGTGTTGCGGCACGTTCGATACCGGCGCTCTGGCTACTGGTTTCGCGGCTGTCGATTCGTCACGCAAATCGGCGAACGCATCGTCGTCATCCTCGTCTTCGACGGTGCTGACAATGTGCCGTGGCGCAGGTTTGAGGCTGGCGACAGGCTTGGTCTCGTCGAAACTCGGGTCGCGCAGGTTGCGCACTTCGAAGGACGGCTCGGCGTCATCGTCGTAATCGACGTCGTCGAACTCAGGTTCCGGTGCGGGCTCCGGCTCGGCCGGTTCCGGCGCGAAGTTGGCGTGCAGCTGGCGAGCCAGGTCGCCGATTTCATCCTGACGGTCGGTGGCCGGGGTGTATTCGTCGATGTTGCGCAGCCACACGCGCAATTGCAGCAGCGGCGTGGAGATGTGCCGACCCAGGCGCAGGCTCAAGGCCAGCGACAGTGCCAACAGAATCGCACTCAAGATGCCCATGCTTTGCAGGCTGATGGTCATCGGCTGCTGGAACTGATCCATGTCCAGGCTGATGCGCAGTTGCCCGGCGGTCACGTCCTGGAAGGTGATCTTGCTCTGGTACATGCCCTCGGCTTCGCCCAGCAGGCCGTGCTTGGGACGCTGACCGGCTTCGGCGAGGATGCGGTTATCCACGCTATAAATGGCGGCGTGGGCCACCAGCTTGTTCTTGGTCAGGTTGTTGAGCAGCACGTTGAGGCTGAGGATGTCGTTGGACACCAACAGCTCAGTGGCGGACGTGGCGGTCTGCGTGGTCAGGCTTTCGCCCAGCGCATCTGCCTGCTCGTGCATGGCCTGCTTGAACTGCAAACCCATCACGCAGGCGTAGATCACCAGGGCCAGAGCGACCAGGATCACGTTATGGCTGGCGATACGCAATGCAATCGGTACACGGCGGTGGCGCAGTGCACGGAAGATCAGCAGAAAGAAGTTATCGGTTTTAACTGGCGTGGGCCGGTTCACTTGAGCTCGGCTCTTTTGTCCGTGAAGTTGACGCGCAGTATAGCGACAGGCCCTAGACCGGCAAAGCGCTCACGGTGCCCGATGGTCACTGAAAGTGGGTAGAATGCGGTTTTTTTCCACCTGCGGGGGTGCGCCTTGCGCGAAATCGTCCTGATAAACATCACTGGTGAGGACCGTCCGGGTCTGACCGCGGCCATTACCGGCGTTCTGGCCCAGGGTGGTGTGAACATTCTCGACATCGGTCAGGCGGTGATCCACGACACCTTGTCGTTCGGCATCCTGGTTGAAATTCCTGACACCGAGCAAGGCAAGTCGGTGCTCAAGGACATCCTGTTCAAGGGCTATGAGCTGGACCAACAGGTGCGTTTCACGCCGGTGTCCGAAGAGGATTACCAGCAATGGGTCGGTAATCAGGGCAAAAAACGCCACATCGTGACGCTATTGACCCGCAAAGTGACTGCCGGGCAATTGCAGGCTGTGAGCTCGATCACCGCCAAATATGGCCTGAACATCGACCACATCGATCGCCTGTCCGGGCGCATGCCGCTGGATACCCCGGCCGATAAAGGCAAGGGCTGCATCGAGTTTTCCGTGCGTGGCGAAGCGGCGGATCCGCAAGCGCTGCGAGCGGAATTCCTCAGCGTCGCCCAGGAATTGAACGTCGACATCGCCTTCCAGGAAGATTCGCTGTTCCGCCGCAACCGTCGTCTGGCTGTGTTTGACATGGACTCGACGCTGATCGAGGCCGAAGTCATCGACGAACTGGCCAAGGCGGCCGGTGTGGGCGATCAGGTTTCGGAGATTACCGAGCGGGCGATGGCCGGCGAGCTGGATTTCCGTGCCAGCTTCAAGGAGCGTCTGGCGTTGCTCAAAGGGCTGGATGTCAGCGTGCTGGATTCGATCGGTGCCTCGCTGCGCCTGACCGAAGGCGCCGAAACCCTGTTCGCCGAACTCAAGCGTCTGGGCTACAAGACCGCGATTCTGTCGGGCGGCTTCACCTACTTCGCCAAGCAATTGCAGGCCAAGCTGGGCATCGACTACGTGTTCGCCAATGAGCTGGAAGTGGTCGATGGCAAGGTCACCGGCGTGGCGGTCGAGCCGATTGTCGATGCGCAGCGCAAGGCGGATCTGCTGAAGGAGCTGGCGCACAAGGAAGGCTTGCGTCTGGAGCAGACCATTGCGGTCGGCGACGGCGCCAACGATTTGCCGATGCTGGCGATTGCCGGGCTGGGCGTGGCATTCCGCGCCAAGCCACTGGTCAAGCAATCGGCGAAGCAGGCGATCTCCACGTTGGGGCTGGATGGCGTGCTGTATCTGCTGGGCTTTCGGGATCGTGACGGGCAGCTCTGAGTTTTGTATTGACTGATAGGGCCTCTTCGCGGGCAAGCCTCGCTCCTACAGGTAATTGCGTACCCCTGTAGGAGCGAGGCTTGCCCGCGAAGGACGCACCGCGGTCTCAGGACTTCACCCTCAAAGCGTCTGCCACAACGAATCAAACTCCTCCTCGACACCAACCACGCCGCTCCCCGCGGCGTTGTCGTTTCTGGCCGCTTCCAACGACCGATACGCAAACTGATTGAAGCTGTTGGTGCTCGACACCCGCCGATCCAGTCCGGCCCGGCGCTCCTCGCCGTTGGTGTTGATCAGCACCTTGTGCCCTTCCTGGAACGGCAGGCGCGGAGCGAGCAGGGTGGCCGGCAAATCTATCGCGCTGATGGCCGGCAGTAACAGGCCGCGCAGGTAGTGGCTGTGGTCGTCCCGGGTGCGCACCAGTTGCAGGCCGCAAGGTTCGGCGTATGGCGCGACTTGCTCGATGCCCATCTGCGTGCCGCCGCCGCGAACCTGGCGGATCCAGCGCACCACCGCAATGCTCCAGCCTGCGCCCGCCGTGTCCTCGATGCCGACCATCTCGCCAGCCTGTAGCTCGGCTGGCACTGCGTCAGGCCAGGCCAGGCAATAACCGCCCGGGCTGTGATTGATCACGGGCAGGGCGTACGTCGGAAAGTGGCGGTTGCGGTCGCTGGCTTCGTGGCTGTCGTCATTCTGCAGCTGCCGGTATTCGATTTCTTCGTAGGGCAGCAGCGTGTCGGCGGTGCCGTGCGGGGCTGCGTCGAAGGCATGGCTCCATTGGTCTTTTTCCCGGAGCGCGGGCGATATCGCCGTGAACTGCGCACGGCGTGCGCCGGGGTTTTTCAGGATTTCGCTGAACGGGCGCTGCCCGCCCAGATAGAAATGCAGCGCGCTCATGCCCACGCACAAGGTCAAGGTGCCTTGACTGGCGGTGCGCTGGAAACTGCGCTCGACCGCCTGCCCCCACGCGGCACTCAGGTGTTGCAGCGTATCCAGGCTCAGACCCGCCGGCACCGGGAGTGGCGACTCACTGTCGTTTTTTTCCAAATGGGCGTCGATGGCTGCGACCAGCGGCTGCGGATCGAACCCCAGCAAACTTTCCTGTTGCCCGGGTCGGAATTTCGAGCGGTAACGCGGCCCGATATCGAGTTCCGGGGCGATGGCAAACAATCCATCGGCCGGTGTTTCCGGTTGCAGCTTGATCAGTTTGCCCCACGGCTCCAGCACTTCGGCGAGCCGCGCGATCTGGTTCTGGCGCAGTTGATTGCAACGTGCGGCACCCACTAGCAGGGCGACTACATACGACTGTTCAATGCTCAGGTTTTGCGTCTGGCTCGCCAATTCATCGCGCAGGTTCAGATGCTGCAGCCGAAGGCTACAGGCGATTCGATACAGCTGATGCAGCTCCAGCCACACGCCTTCCGGCACCGGGCAATAGAGTTGGGTGGCGCGGATCAGTGATCCGTTGAGGCAATGCATCGCCCGTTGTAACGCTTGGGCCAGCAGTGGCGCACGGTCCTTGCTGAAGCGCGGCGTGATGCGCACGACGATCTGTTTATAGCCGATCGCCAAGTGGCTTTGCAGCGCCTGGCACAGGTTGGCGACCTTGCTTGAACGCTCGTCGAGGGCAATCGACTGGTGCAGGAAATGCCGCTCCAGGTGTTTGCAGACGTAATACACCTCGGGCCTTAACAGTTCGAGCAATTGCAGGCGATTGTCGCTGGGTGTCAGTAACTGGTTCAGTTCGCTCAAGCCCTGATAGAGCTGGCGAGCGGTTTCGCCGATGTTGGCTTTGGGCAGGTTGGCGATCCAGCGCTTGAGGTCGCGCGGGGTGGCTTCGCAGAACGACAGGCGCAACTGTGCGGGGACAGGGGCGCGCAGCAGACGGTGGGGACTGGTCTCATTCATGCGGTGGACAAACTCCAACCGGGAAATGGGCAGTGAATGACCAGACTTTAGCAGCTATGACTCGGGGGCGCGCATTGCAATGCCTGTTCTCTGTAGGAGCGAAGCTTGCTCGCGAAGAGCCGGAGGACGACGCGGATCATCAGGCAGATCCCGGTTGTCGTTGACGACCTTCGCGAGCAAGCTTCGCTCCTACAGTAAAGCGGCGTTGGATCAGGCTTTCGGCAGGCCCATGCCCTGGCCCATCTGCACCGGCGAACCGGCCGCCAGTTCTTCAGCCCACTGCACTTGATCCGGGCCGAACAGCACAACAGCCGTCGAACCCAGTTTGAAACGACCCAGTTCCGCACCTTTCTCCAGGTGGATCGGTGCACGGGCAGCTTCGTCGTAGCGGAAGGTTTTCAGCTCGCGTTTCGGTGGAGTTACCAGACCCGCCCACACGGTTTCGATCGACGCCACGATCATCGCGCCCACCAGCACCACGGCCATCGGCCCGCGCTCGGTGTCAAAAATGCACGCCACACGCTCGTTGCGGGCGAACAGCTCCGGAACGTTTTCCGCAGTGGTCTGGTTGACCGAGAAAATCCGCCCCGGAATGTAGACCATCTCGCGCAGCGTGCCGGCCAGCGGCATGTGCACGCGGTGGTAGTCTTTCGGCGACAGGTAAATCGTCGCGAAATCACCGCCCATGAACGGCGCTGCGTTGGCCGCGTCACCACCCAGCAGTTCCAGCACGCTGAAGCTGTGGCCCTTGGCCTGGAACACGCGACCGTGCTCGATCGGGCCGAGCTGGCTGACCGCGCCGTCGGCCGGGCTGAGGATGGCGCCCGGTGTTTCGTCCAGCGGACGAGCGCCGTCTTTCAAGGCGCGGGTGAAGAACGCGTTGAAATGCTCGTAGGCGGTCAAGTCTTCGACCAGGGCCTGGGACATGTCCACCTGATAACGCTTGGCGAACCACGCAGTGAACGCATTCTTGAACCAGCGCACACGGCATTCGGCGATGCAGCCGGCCAGTCGCGAGAGCAAGTGGTGGGGCAGCAGGTATTGGCTGAGGATAAACAAACGCTTATTCATTAACTGTCCTTAAAAACCTTAAATCTCTACAGGCGTATCGGGATGGTTACCCCATTCGCCCCAGGAGCCGGCGTAGCCTTTGACCCGCGGATAACCGAGGGACTTGGCCACCAGATAGGTGAAGCCAGAACGGTGGTGAGTCTGGCAGTGGGTAATCACTTCTTTGTCTTTGCTGATCCCGAGTTGTTCGAGGATCTGCGGCATGTCCGAGCGGATGCGCAGGTTGCGCGCCCGGTCCATGCCTGCGGTCCACTCGAAGTTGACCGCGCCGGGGATGTGTCCGCCCTTGGCTGCCAGGACTTTCTCGCCGGAGTACTCCAGCGGCCCGCGCGCATCCCAGATCGCCAGGTCGGCGGCGCCGAGACGGCTTTGCAGGTATTCGCGGGTGGCGGTGGGTTCGTCGTGCAGGGTCAACGCAACCGGGCCGCCGACCGCGGGCGGGATCTGGATCGACATCGGCGAGCCTTCCGCCAGCCATGCCGTCAGACCGCCGTCGACATAGTGATACTTGTGGTGGCCGATGACATCCAGCAACCAGATAAAACGCCCGGCCCAACCGCCGCCTTCGTCGTCATACACAACGTAGACCGCATCGGGGTTGTGGCCCAGCTCGCCGAACAACGCTTCGAGAGCCGCTTGCGGCGGCATCAGGCCCGGCGCCGGTGGCTGGCCGAGTTGCGTGCGTTTCGGATCGACGAAGCGCGCGCCGGGAATATGCCCTTCGGCATAGCGGGCGCTGCTGGTCAGGTCCACCAGAATCAGATCGCGGGCGTCGAGGCGAGAGAGCAAGTCGCTCGGTTCGATCACCAGCGGCAAGCCAGAGAAGTCAGACATGTGAGGTCTCCAGAGCACAAAGGGGAGGATTGTAGCGGGTCATTGGCCGCGATGGCTAAAGGTGTGCAGGGCTTTCTCGATGCACTGCGCGGTTTTGCCAAAGGCTTGCACGGTAATTTCGGAGAACGGCCCGCCGCCCTGGTCCGCCACCACGATCATGATCACGCGGCCGTTGTTGACCAGCGAGCGCAACAGCAGGTGTTCGCCACCGAACTGCGAGCGCAGGCTGGCCGGCAGCAGCGCCGAAAATTGTGCGTTGTTGGCCGGGGTCAGTCGTACCTGGGCTTGCTGCGAGAGCAGGCGTTGCAGCACGGTGCTTTGGCTGACCACGAAATTCAGGCCGGCCGTTTCTTTCGGCAACCCGGCAATCTGGTGCACGCGCAGATTGGCGTGCGTGCGGTCGGCCATCAGGATCATCACCCGGCGCATGCCACATGCAACCAGTGCGTCGCGGGCCGAGTTGGTCAAGTGCATGGCATTGGTGAAACGACTCGGCTCCACCAGCAGCTCGGCGCATTGTTTGCGCCACTTGGCCAGGTCCTCGGCGGTCGGCGCCGGGGCTGGCAGCAAACCGGCGTGCACACGGTTCATGCCCTGCGGCCAGAGCAGCGCGACGGCGGGGTGCCAGAGGTCTGGCATGGCGTGCTGGCGCGCACTGTTGGCGGCCTGCTGGTGAAGTTGCTGCTGCACCTCGTCCATCGGCATTTGCAGGTAAAGACTGGTCAGGTACTGCCAGCGTTCACTGTGCGGACAGTCCCAGGCGTGCTGTGCCGACAGCGCCAGACCGTTGGCCAGCAACACCGTGTTGGCCGGCTGATTGAGCCAGCGGCGCAACGTCGGATCGTCATCGAGACGGTTCTGCTGGCGCAATGGATGATCGCTGTCGCGCGCGATGCGCAGGACTTTCACCAGTTCCCGTTGCTCATTGAGTAACAGCTTGTAACCCTGCTGCACCCAGTTCGGCAGGTGCCAGATTTCCACCAGTGCCTGACCGATTTCCAGCAGGCGTACGCCGAATAATTGTTTCTCGACTTTACGTGCGGACTCGCCCTTATGGATGACCCGCAGCTCCCATTCTTCGAGCAATTGCGGATGGGTCAACGCCAATGGCCACAGCGGCGATAAAAACAGCAGGCTGCCCCAGTGGATGTCCTGCCACAGCCGCGCCAGGCGAGCGGCGAAAAAGCCGTTGGCCTGTTGCGTCGCGTGCTGGCTGATCATCTGCAACTGGCGCAGGGCCACGGGAATGTCCGATTCCGGCATCGCGGGCAGCCGTGCGAGCAGTTCTTCGGTGCGCTTCAAACCGAGGCGATTGATCGCCACCTCAAGGTTCTCCGCAGGCTCGGTCATGCTGCCGTGGGTGTGCCGGTTGGCTTCACGAATCACGCTCAAGGCCAGGGCGGGGCTGTCCTGCATCAGCTCGGCGATATCGCGCAACGAGCTGCGGTTATCGCCGATGGCCTTGCAGACCCGGTCATGACTGCCTTGTGGAACGGGCAGGTGCACGCCGTCCAGAAGCTTTACCCAGCCTTGGAGAGTGTTTGGTTTTGGAGTTGGAACGTTCGTTTCGTTAGCCATGGTTGGACGCGATCATCGTCTGCATTACCTATGCCCGAAGTGGGCCAAATTGGCTTTTCGCCTGAACTGGCTATAGTCTGGCGCAGTTTTGCCGATAAGTAGAAGAAGAGATTTTTTAACTTCCGAATATGACCTTGAACCCGACTCAGTAAGTGCTCTCCTACCTATGGCTAAAATAATCGGCATCATCGTCGTATTCGCGAGCGTGCTCGGCGGATACGTGCTTTCCCACGGCAAGATTGCCGCCCTGATTCAACCCTTCGAGGTGATGATCATCGGTGGCGCGGCCCTTGGTGCATTCCTCCAGGCCAACCCCGGTTACATGACCCTGCACGTGCTCAAGAAGTCCTTGAGCATGTTCGGATCGCGATTCAATCACGGCTACTATCTTGAAGTGTTGGGGCTGATCTACGAGATCCTCAACAAGAGTCGCCGCGAAGGCATGATGGCCATCGAAGGCGACATTGAAGATGCCGCCGCGAGCCCGATCTTCGCCAAGTACCCGTCAGTGCTCAAAGACGAGCGCATGACCGCGTTCATCTGCGATTACCTGCGCATCATGTCCTCCGGCAACATGGCTCCCCATGAGCTGGAAGGCCTGTTCGACATGGAACTCTACAACCTCAAGGAAGACCTCGAACACCCGTCCCACGCGGTGAACGGCATCGCCGACGCCATGCCCGGCTTCGGTATCGTCGCGGCGGTATTGGGTATCGTGGTGACCATGGCGTCCCTGGGCGAAGGCGACCAGAAGTCCATCGGTCTGCACGTGGGTGCGGCACTGGTCGGTACCTTCTTCGGTATTCTCGCGGCGTACGGTTTCTTCGGTCCGCTGGCCCACTCCCTGGCCCACGACGCCAAGGAAGAGCTGAACGTCTACGAAGCCATCAAGGCCTCGCTGGTGGCTTCGGCTTCCGGCATGCCGCCATCGCTGGCGGTAGAGTTCGGACGCAAGGTTCTGTACCCGGCGCACCGTCCTAGCTTCGCTGAGCTGGAACAAGCGGTTCGCGGTCGCTAAGTCATGGAAAATAATCAGCCGATTATTATCAAGCGCGTCAAGCGCATCGCCGGCGGGCATCACGGGGGCGCCTGGAAAATCGCCTTCGCCGACTTCGCGACGGCGATGATGGCGTTCTTCCTGGTGTTGTGGCTGCTGTCCACCGCGACACCGGAACAGAAACTCGCCATCGCCGGTTACTTCAAAGACCCGATCGGCTTTTCCGAAAGCGGTACGCCGTACATCATCGATCTGGGCGGCACGCCGACCCTGGCGCCGGAAAACACCCTCAACCCCGAGGTGAAATCCCAGCCGCAGCCGGACAAGGTGACTGTCGACGCCGAACAGGTCGAAGGCATGGCCGAGATGGTGGAGAAGGAACGCCTCGAACTGTTGCTGCAAGAACTGCAGAACAAGGTCGAAGAGAATCCGCAACTGAAGAAATTCAAGGACCAGATTCTGTTCGAAATCACGCCGGACGGTTTGCGCATCCAGATCGTGGACGCCGAAAACCGCCCGATGTTCGACTCCGGCAGTGCGCGCCTGAAACCGTACTTCGAAGACATCCTGCTGGCCATGGCCGACACCATCAAAGCGGTGCCGAACAAGATCAGCATCAGCGGCCACACCGACGCCAAGCCGTACAGTGGCCAGGGTGATTTCGGCAACTGGGAGCTTTCAGCCAACCGTGCCAACGCTGCACGTCGTGCGCTGGTGGCGGGCAGTTATCCGGAGCAGCAGATCGCACGCGTGGTCGGTTATGCCTCGTCGGCATTGTTCGATCGCGAGAACCCGCTCAACCCGGTCAACCGCCGCATCGACATCATTGTGCTGACCAAAAAAGCCCAGCGTGCCATCGAAGGTTCGCAAGGCGTGGAACCGACTCCGGAGCCGACACAAGGGCAGGGTGGACCGGGTGAAGTTCCGGCTGAACCGAATGCATTGCCGGCGGATAAAGAACCGTTGCCGGCGCATGAGCTTCGCGAGCGTTTGAATCTGTTCGATGACCCGGCACCGAAACCGGCCGAACCGCCGAAGCAGTGACCCACAAAAAAGCCGACAGCGATGTCGGCTTTTTTTTGCTTTGGTTTGGAGGTCACTTCATTTTCAGTTTGAGCGCGGTCCCTTGTAGGAGCCGGCTTGCTGGCGATGGCGGCCTTATGGCTGGCGTGGGTTTTTTGGTGTGTACATATCCATTCCTGCGGTAACGACCGCCTATGGTTTCGCTCTTACAGCGAGTCACTTTGGAAAAGCCCCAAAGTAACCAAAAGGCTCTTGCCCCTTTCGTTCGGTGGCTCGCTAATGCTCGCCATGCCCTCGCTCCGGTCCTGCTCCGTGGGCCCGCCGCCATCGGCCATCCATGGCCGGGGGCGGCTAACCCGGCATCCATGCCGGGTTGCCCACTGCGCAGAACCTGCGCTCGGCCTCTCGAGGGGGCGCTCAGATCAAAAGCGGAAGGCGAGCTAACGCTCGGCCTGATGAGTGGTGAGAAGCGAAAGCAAACGCGATTCCCTGTAGGAGCCGGCTTGCCGGCGATAGCGGTGGGTCAGGCAATAAGTACGTGACTGAACGGACGCAATCGCCGGCAAGCCAGCTCCTACAGGTATTGCGCTCGTCCCGGTGTCGCCAAACTACGTCGAATTTGCAGGCACCAGGACAGCCATGACACTTTGGATGTGCAGGGCTGTGCACCGAAAATGAGAAAGCCGCGAGATGATCGCGGCTTTTTTTGTTTCTGCGAGAAGCGGCCTAGTAGCTGCTCTCCGGCAAACTCGCGATGATCGAGCGATAGCTGTTCATTCGTTGCTGCTGCACGCGACCTTCTTCCAGTGCCTTGAGCAATGCGCAACCCGGTTCGCGGTCGTGCTTGCAGTCGCGGAAACGGCAGGTGCCGATCAGGTCGTTGAACTCGATGAAGCCGGCTTCGACGTCGGAACGGCTGACGTGGCCCAGGCCGAATTCGCGGATACCCGGGGAGTCGATCAACTCACCGCCACCGGGAAAGTGGAACAGCCGCGCGGTCGTGGTGGTGTGAGTGCCCTGGCCGGACAGCTCGGACAACGGGCCGACGCGGGTTTCGACTTCCGGCAGCAGGCTGTTGACCAGCGAGGACTTGCCGACGCCGGACTGGCCGACGAATACGCTGATGCGTCCGTCCAGTTGCTCCTGAAGTTGCTCCATGCCATTGCCGTGGTGCGCCGACACTTCCAGTACCGGATAACCCAGCGTGCGGTAAACCGCGAGCAAGGCATTCAGCGCCGGGGCGTTCTGCTCGTCGATCAGGTCGAATTTGTTCAGCAGCAGCAACGGCCGGATGCCGGCGTGCTCCGCAGCGACCAGATAGCGGTCGATCAAATTGGCGTGAGGCTCGGGCAGCGGCGCGAAGACAATGACGATCATGTCGACGTTGGCGGCCACCGGCTTGAGCTGGCCACGACTGTCCGGGCGGCAGAGTTCGGTTTTGCGCGGCAGTTGCGCCACGATCACCCCGATGCCCTGGTTGCCGGCACGCCAGACCACCTGATCGCCGGTCACCAGCGCCGGCAGGTTGGCGCGCAAGTGGCAGCGGAACACCTGGCCGGCCAAATCGCCATCGAGGGCTTCGACTTCGACCTGCACACCGAAGTGTGCGATCACCAGGCCGGTCTGTTCCGGACCCAGGTCGCCACCCTCAAGTGCCTCGACAGCCGAGGACTCGCGTTTGGCGGCGCGGGCAGCGCGTTCGCCCTGAATCTTTTCGATGCGCCAGTTTTGACGACGATTGAGTTGGCGTTTGGCCATGGGTGTTCCGTATCAAGAATGCAGCGATTAGGTAAAACGGCCGCGAGTTTAGCACGCCCGGCCACCTCCCTAGGCTAAACTGCGCAGCATTGCCTAGGAGCCGACACATGCAAAACCCGCAGAATCTGATCTGGATCGACCTGGAAATGACCGGTCTGAACCCTGATACCGACGTCATCATCGAGATGGCCACCATCGTCACCGACAGTGATCTGAACACCTTGGCCGAAGGCCCGGTGATCGCGATTCACCACAGCGATGAAATCCTCGCCGGCATGGACGAGTGGAACACCCGTCAACACGGCGGCTCGGGCCTGACCCAGCGCGTGCGCGACAGCCGCATCAGCATGGCCGAAGCGGAAGCCGAGACCATCGCTTTCCTGGAGAAGTGGGTGCCGAAGGGCAAGTCGCCGATCTGTGGCAACAGCATTTGCCAGGATCGCCGCTTCCTTTATACGCACATGAAATCCCTGGAAAGCTTCTTCCACTACCGCAACCTCGACGTCTCGACCCTGAAAGAGTTGGCCGCACGCTGGGCGCCGGACGTGCGCGACAGCTTCAAAAAGGGTAGCACCCACCTGGCGCTGGACGACATCCGCGAATCCATCGCCGAGCTGCAGCACTACCGCAAGCATTTCATCAAATTCTGATCAGGCGGTGCCTGTTCCGGCGCCTTCGCGGGCAAGCCTCGCTCCTACAGGGGCGCGTTGTGCCCGTAGGAGCGAGGCTTGCCCGCGAAGGGAGTGACGCGGCCGATCTCCGTGATCGCCCCCTTTTGGTGCTGCACCTAAATGGCTAGACTGCGCGCCTTCCTGCAAGGACCGCCACCATGTTGCTGATGCTTTACCTGATCGCCATCACCGCCGAAGCCATGACCGGCGCACTGTCTGCCGGCCGTCGCGGCATGGACTGGTTTGGCGTGGTGCTGATCGCCTGCATCACGGCGTTGGGCGGCGGTTCGGTGCGCGACGTGCTGCTGGGTCACTACCCGCTGACCTGGGTCAAACACCCGGAATACCTGGTGCTGACCTCGGTTGCGGCCATGGTCACTGTTTTCACGGCTCGCTGGATGCGCCACCTGCGCTCACTGTTTTTGGTGCTCGACGCCGTGGGGCTGGTGGCGTTCACCCTGATCGGCTGCATGACCGCGCTGGAAATGGGCCACGGCATGCTGGTGGCGTCGGTCAGCGGCGTGATCACCGGGGTGTTCGGCGGCATCCTGCGTGACATCTTCTGCAACGACATCCCGCTGATCTTCCGCCGCGAACTCTACGCCAGCGTCTCCTTCGCGGCGGCGTGGTGCTACATGCTGTGCATCTATCTGCAACTGCCCGGTGAACAGGCCATTCTCATCACCCTGTTTGGTGGCTTCTTGCTGCGGTTGTTGGCGATTCGTTTTCACTGGGAAATGCCAAAGTTCGTTTATAACGACGAGCAATGAGCGGCAATGCTTACATTCGTCAATAACGGCACGAATGACCTATAAAGTTGCGGTATATATGTAGCGTTTGTCAGGCAAGTAATTAAATAAGCTGTGGTTTTCCACTGTTTAAAAAGGTTACTTGCATGTCTGATTCAGACTCGACAAACGCGCAGCCCGGCGCGCATCAAACGTTGATAATAAAGTCGATTCCCGACTGGTTGATTCGTGCGCCTGCCGAAAGACGCCTGGCATTGAAAAGCGCCGGGGTTGTTTTTCCTGACTGGTACCGCTCGGCATCCGCCGCCAGTCATGAGGCCTTGAAGCAGGCGACTCAACGTAGCTGGGTTTCGCAAACCCGGGTGGACCGCCTGTTTGAAGGCCTTGCCGACGTTCGCGCATTTGCCGAGCCGTTGCTGGTTCAAGCCCTGAGAAGTCAGTTCGAGATAGAACTGGATGTCAGGAAAACGTACCTGCGACTCTATGTCCCCAAAGACTTACCGGTCCGCTATGAAGTGACGACGATTTCACTTCTGGATGCTGCCTTGCATAACTTCGAAATGAAGGAGGCGGCAGCGCGTTACTTTGACAGCGCTTCATGTTTTATCACTGAGCCCGATGCGGCCGGACAGTTCGATATCCTTCAAATTAATAGTCGCTTGTCTGTCGCGGCATTTGCCTCGCTGTGCCGACAACTTGATATCGGAGGGCGCTATAACCAGCAACTTGAGGCGCTGTTATTACCTGCGGATGCTGCGGCCAGGGCGATGCTGGCAAACAAAGTCATTGCCAGTCAGCAGGATCGATTCCGGGTGGCGACACTCCTGGCGCGAATGAAAGGGGACATTGGGCACGCTGAACAGACGCTATTGCCGGGCCTGCTCACAGAGCAAAAAACACCATTGCCTGGGCAAGACGACGCACGTCTACGATGGTCTGGGCCGGGCGGTCAGTCAGACCGATCCGCAAGGCAATACGACAACATATGCGTACGATGTTTTTGGTCGGTTGATACGCAGCGTGTTACCCGACGGAACCGCTGTGGAAACCCAGTACGCGACCCACAGCCACATGCAGTTGCCCATCGAAGTTAAAGTGGGCACACACATTTTGGGTAAGCAGGTCTTCGACGGTCTCGCTCGTTTGACCCAAAGCGAAGTGGGCGGACGACAAACCGGTTTGTTGTACGAGGCCGGCTCGAAACGTCCTTCTGTCGAATGCAGACCAAGTGGTGAGCGTGTTCGGTATAGCTATGAACCCAATCTTGGCGGCAAGGTTATTCGACGTCAGACGTTGGGGACGGAAGCGTTGCCAACAACCGACTCTGGAATATTGGCCAATTATTCCTATGATTCCAGGCTGGGGGCGCTGACCGGCTGCAACGAACAAGGCCGTGAGTCTCACTTTGAGTACAGTCTCTCCGGCAAGCTCAAGCGAGAAACATTGACTCAGGGGGGTAAAGCGCGGACTAACGAGTACAGCTATTCGCTGGCCGGGCGACGACTTGTCTGCACCGATGTGCTTGGCAATGAGCACACGACGACCTACGACCATCTGGGGCGCCCGAAATCGGTTGAGCAAAATGGGGTAAAAGCCGATTTCACCTACAACGCCCTGGATCAGCTCGGCTCCATCCACGCAGAAGATCTTGTCAGCGGCAGTTCCTTGACCACCCGCCTGGTTTATGACGATCTGGGGCGTGAGGTGTCGCGCAGTTTTGAGGTGAAAGGGACGGTCCGGCAAACCCTGACGTCACGCTACACCCCAGCCAGCAAGTTGGCGCAAAGAACCCTGAAGAATGGCCTTCAGGTCGCTCGCGACGAAACGTTCAGCTACGACGCACGGGGTCGACTCACGGAATATCTCTGTGCCGGAACGCACAAACCACGAGATTTCCAAGGCAAAGAGATCATCAAGCAAACCTTCGTATTTGATGAGCTGGACAATATTCTGACACTGGAAACCGAATTTCCCGGCGCAAACAACCTGACCGCCTACACCTACAGCCCTGATGATCCGACCCGGTTGGTCAATATTCGACATAGCCATGCCGAGTATCCGGCGCCCGTGACCCTGCAGTATGACGCTGATGGTCAGTTGATCCGGGATGAGCAGTCGCGCACGCTCACCTACGACGCCCTGGGGCGGTTGACGCAAGTTGCGGACGCGGGGGGCGCCGTCTTGCGCGATTATGGATACGACGCCCTGGACCAGTTGGTCGAGTTGTCATCACCGAAGGCCCCGTCCACTCAGCGCTATTATCGCGAAGGGCGTGTTGCAAATGATGTAAGCGGCAATGACACGACTACCTGTCTGCGCCAGGCCGGGATTCTGCTGGGCCAGCATCGGTCGGGGCAGCACGTTGGCGTCACATTGTCGGGGACCGACCAGCAACAGACAGTGTTGAGCGAAGTCAGCGGGGATAATTACACTGCTATCGCTTACAGTCCCTATGGTCATCGCCCGGCCGAGGGCGGGTTGTTCAGTCTGGCTGGCTTTAACGGGGAAACGTTTGATCCGTTGACAGGGTTGTATCTGCTTGGCAACGGTTACCGGGCTTACAGTCCTGGTTTGATGCGCTTCCATAGCCCGGACAGCATGAGTCCTTTTGGCGCCGGCGGATTGAATCCTTACGCGTATTGCTTGGGCGATCCCATCAATCGGGTCGACCCTACCGGGCATTTTTCCTGGCAGAGTGTTCTCGGTATTGGCCTGTCAATCATCGGGATAGTTGCCAGTTTTGCTTCCTTCGGAGCTGCCACTCCGCTTGCCCTGCTCGGACTCGGAATGGGAGTGGCTTCCGGCCTGACTGGAATCGCTGGAATTGTTGCATCCGAGATGATGCCTACTTCAGTCGCCGGTGAGGTTTTGGGTTGGATCAGTACGGTATGGGGATTGGGATCCTTGACCGCGGGTGGTCTGGCTGCGAGCAAGGCATTTACCCAATGGGGAAGCAGAGCCCTCACTTCCTCGCCCACCAGAGTCTCTCAATTTGGTTATCGGCCAGGGGCGTTTGCCGGTGGGGGTGGTGGGTGGACGTTCAAAGGTGTGAAGGGTGGCAGCAGTTCGCAAGCGCCATCAACCTCTGCAAATGCATCGCCGGGAAAGTGGAAGATGAGGAAAAAACACAACGGAATCGATTTGACCCCCGCAGGAAAAGCCGGGGACGTTGCCCGTGCCAAGTACAAAGAGTTCAACAGAGGGATAAGAGTGGAAGGTATGAGTGCCCACGATTCGGCAAAAGCTTATTTGGGCAATAGTTATGACCCTTACCCTGGGTACAGTAGTTACACGAAGATTGTCAGCGATATTAAAGCAAGTAATCAGGCGGCCATGAATGCGGCGAAAAAAGCCGGGGAAGTGCCGACTTTACGCTCCGAACCAGTTCATGCTCATGCGCGTCTGGGTGGATTCGACAGGGTGTTTTTCCTGGAGTACAGGTCTGAAATGAGGGTGGTTATAAAGCAGGTGGGAGGACATGACCCGCAATGGTAAAAGTCTGACCAGTCACTGATCAACTGATGTTAAATTTCGCGCAAAGCATGCTGACGCAACGCCCACTCCACATGCTCCCTAACCAACTCCGACGGGTATTCCCTTCGCGCCTTCAATGCTTCCAGCACCGGAATCGTTGAAGGCGCATTCCCCAGGCCCACCGCCAGATTTCGCAACCAGCGCTCATAACCCGCCCGACGCAGCGGCGAGCCTTCGGTGCTGCTCAGAAACCGGTCTTCATCCCACATGAACAGCTCAGCCAGTTCAGCGTTGTCCAGGTTGTGCCGTGGCTTGAAGTCGCTTTCGCCGGACGGACGGGCAAAACGGTTCCACGGGCAGACGATCTGGCAGTCATCGCAGCCGAACACCCGATTGCCGATCAATGGCCGCAGATCCTCGGGGATCGCGCTTTTCAGTTCGATGGTCAGGTAGGAAATGCAGCGCCGGGCGTCTAGGACATAAGGGCCAACAAAGGCGTTGGTCGGGCAGATGTCGAGGCACGCGGTGCAGCGGCCGCAATGTTCGGTGGCGTGCGGAGGATCTTCCGGCAACGGCAGATCGACAAAGAGTTCACTGAGAAAAAAGTAACTGCCGGCCTTGCGATTCAAGACCAGCGTGTTTTTGCCGATCCATCCAAGGCCGGCCTTTTCGGCGATGGCTTTTTCCAGCACCGGTGCGCTGTCGACAAATGCGCGGTAGCCGAACGGGCCGATGACCGCCTGAATCTTTTCTGCCAGTTGTTGCACGCGTTTACGGATCAACTTGTGGTAATCGCGGCCCAAGGCATAACGCGACACGTAGGCTTTTTCCGGTAGTGCCAGCAATTGCGCCATTTGGGTGTCGCCCGGCAGGTAATCCATGCGCAGGGACACCACCCGAAGCGTGCCGGGCACCAGCTCTTCCGGGTGTGAGCGTTTGCTGCCATGGGCGCCCATGTAGTCCATTTCGCCGTGGTAGCCGGCTTCGAGCCAGCGCGCCAGGTGCTGCTCATGCTCGGCCAGATCCAGGCCGCTGATGCCGACTTGCTGAAAGCCCAGCTCGCGGCCCCAGTCCTTGATGGATTGGGCGAGGGCGGGCAGGTCTGTGGTAATAGCGGGCATGAGGCGAGAGAAACCGGAGCTGAGGTGCGTATAATTCTGCCAGACATCGGAGCCCGAAGACGCATGCCGCACACTAAAGATGATTTACCCGACGTGCTGTACAGCGCCGCGCAAGTGCGAGCGCTCGATGCGAGCCTGATTGCGGCCGGTACGCCGGGCTTCGAATTGATGCAGCGGGCGGCGCGGGCGACCTGGCGTGCGTTGGTCCGGCACTGGCCGACGGCCAACGAACTGACGGTGGCCGCCGGCCACGGCAACAACGCCGGTGACGGTTATCTGGTCGCGGTGTTGGCCAAGCGTGCCGGCTGGCATGTGCGCGTGCTGGCGGTCGGTGATCCCCAGCGTTTGCAGGGTGATGCAGCCTTGGCCCACGCCGAGGCCCTGTCCGAAGGCGTCGCCGTTCAAGCCTGGAGTGCACAGTCGGAGTTGCGTGGCGTTGTATTGGACGCCTTGCTCGGCACCGGTCTGACAGGCAAGGTGCGTGAGCCTTACGCCAGTGTCATCGCGGCGATCAATGCCAGCGGCCTGGCGGTTGCGGCGGTGGATATTCCTTCAGGCCTTTGTGCGGATACAGGGCACGTGCTCGGTGCGGCTGTCCGGGCGGACCTGACCGTGACCTTCATTGGTTTGAAACTGGGCCTGTTCACGGGGGAGGCGGCGGACATGGTGGGCGAGTGGGTCTTTAATGATCTGCAAGCTTCGCCTGAGTCTTTGAGCGGGATCGCCATCAGTGCTTGTCGTTTGACGGCCGGTAACTTGTCGCGTCTGGCGGGGCGTGCGCCGACTGCGCATAAAGGCAAATTCGGCCATGTCTTGCTGATCGGCGGTGATCGCGGTTTCGGCGGTGCCATTTTGCTGAGTGCACAAAGTGCGCTGCGCAGTGGCGCCGGCATGGTGTCGGTGGCCACTCGCAGCGAGCACGTGCCAGCCGCACTGGCCAGAATTCCCGAGGCGATGGTGCTGGGCACTTCCTCGGCGAATCAGCTGATGGGTTTGCTGCAAAAGGTTTCCGTGCTGGTGGTCGGTCCGGGCTTGGGGCAGGCTTCGTGGGGACGCAGTCTGCTGTCGGCGGCGGCCAATGCGTCGCTTCCACAAGTCTGGGACGCCGATGCGTTGAATATGCTGGCTGACGAACTCGTGAGCCTGCCCAAGGACTGCGTGATCACGCCGCATCCGGGGGAGGCGGCACGGTTGCTCGGGATCAGTGCCGCTGAGGTTCAGGCCGACCGTCCGTCCGCTGCTCACGCATTGAGCAAAAAATATACAGCTGTAGTGATTCTGAAAGGCGCCGGCAGTCTTATCGCCAGTCCTGACGGGCGCCTGGCGGTGTGTCATCAGGGCCATCCGGCCATGGCTGCTGCCGGTCTGGGCGATGTGCTGGCCGGTCTGGTCGGCGCGTTGCTGGCCCAGGGCATGGACGCGTTCGATGCGGCCTGCCTCGCCGTCTGGCTGCACGCCAATGCCGGCGCGCAACAAGGTAAATCGGGCCGTGGGCTGGCGGCCAGTGATCTGATTCCAGCCATTCGTCAGTTGTTGGAGGAGCAAGCACCGTGTCTGAAGTAACCCTGTACCTGGCTGATGAAGAAGCGATGACCGCGTTTGGCGCCCGCATCGCGAAAACCACCGAAGGGCACGGTCTGATTTTTCTGGAAGGGGATC
>NZ_JAGYFX010000068.1:0-31967 GCF_019946615.1 Pseudomonas sp. BF-R-01 | reverse complement strand
CCTACATTTGGAATGCGTCCCCCTGTAGGAGCGAGGCTTGCCCGCGAAGGCGTCATCAGCGTTTCATCGCCCACCCGGCCCGCCACCACCTTCAACACGCTATACTCCCGCTCTTTTTTCCGGAGCGACGTCATGTCCCTGCCTAGCCTGCGCCTCAAAGCCAACGCCGACCGTCGCCTGCGAAACGGCCACCTGTGGGTCTACAGCAACGAAATCGACGTGGCCGCCACCCCGTTGCACGGCTTCAAGGCCGGCGACCAGGCGATCCTCGAAGCTGCCGGCGGCAAGCTGCTGGGCATCGTCGCCATGAGCCCGAACAACCTGATCTGCGCCCGCCTGCTGTCGCGCGACGTCAAGTTGCCGCTGGACAAATCGCTGCTGGTGCACCGCCTGAACGTCGCTCTGTCCCTGCGTGATCGCCTGTTCGACAAGCCGTTCTATCGCCTGGTCTACGGCGATTCCGACCTGCTGCCAGGCCTGGTGGTCGACCGTTTCGGCGACATCCTCGTGGTGCAGATCGCTTCGGCGACCATGGAAGCGCATAAAGACGACGTGATCGCGGCGCTGACCCAAGTGCTCAAGCCAAGCGGCATTCTGTTCAAGAACGACTCCGCCGCCCGCGACGCCGAAGGCCTCAACCGCTACGTCGAAACCGTGTTCGGCCTGGTGCCGGAGTGGGTCGCGCTGGAAGAGAACGGCGTGAAATTCGAAGCTCCGGTCATCCAGGGCCAGAAAACCGGCTGGTTCTACGACCACCGCATGAACCGCGCACGCCTGGCCCCGTACGCCAAAGGCAAACGCGTCCTCGACCTGTACAGCTACATCGGCGGCTGGGGCGTGCAAGCCGCAGCATTCGGCGCCAGTGAAGTGTTCTGCGTCGACGCGTCGGCCTTCGCCCTCGACGGCGTCGAGCGCAACGCCGCGCTGAACGGTTTCGCTGAAAAAATAACCTGCCTCGAAGGCGACGTCTTCGAAGCGCTGAAAGAACTGAAAGCCAGCGAAGAACGCTTCGACGTGATCGTGGCCGACCCGCCGGCGTTCATCAAACGCAAGAAAGACATGAAAAATGGCGAAGGCGCTTACCGTCGCCTGAACGAGCAAGCCATGCGCCTGCTCAGCAAGGACGGCATCCTGGTCAGCGCTTCGTGCTCGATGCACCTGCCGGAAGATGACCTGCAGAACATCCTGCTGACCAGCGCCCGTCACCTGGATCGCAACATCCAGATGCTGGAACGTGGCGGTCAGGGTCCGGATCATCCGGTACACCCGGCCATCGCTGAAACCCGCTACATCAAGAGCATCACCTGCCGGTTGCTGCCAAACAGCTAACACCAGAGAACCACAGTAGGAGCGAGCCCTGCTCGCGATGGTCGTCAACGATGACGCTGGCTGCCTGACACCCCGCGTAGCCTGTTCGTTTTTCGCGAGCAGGCTCGCTCCTACAACGGTCTGAGAACAGTCCCACACCTCCTGCATTGACTTCCCTATTCATCAAGTCGACTCTCGGCTACCCCTCACGGATCGAGAGCGTTGTTGATGAACCCTTCCCCGCATACCGCGAAAAAATCGTCGCTCATCCTGCTATTGATGACGATGACGCTACTGGGTGTTTTCCCGCTGGACGTGGTGCTCCCGTCCTTTCCCGCGCTCTCTGATTACTTCCTGACCTCAGCCTCCGACATAGCGTTATCCGTCAGCCTGTTCGCTATTGGCCTTGGGCTATCCGTGGTGCTGGTCGGACCGCTGTCGGACTTGTGGGGGCGCAAAACCCTTTTGCTGACTGGCATCGCCATCTCGATCATCGGTGCAACGGGTTGTCTGCTTTCAAGCGAATACGGCTGGTTCCTGGTATTTCGCGTCATTCAGGCCGTGGGTTGCGGGTCCTTTGTGCTGTCACAGGCACTGATTCAGGATCTGTTCGTCGGCAAGGAACAGGAACGGATGAGGATCTGGATGACCACCGGCGGCGGCGTGTTCATTTCCATATCGCCGCTGCTTGGAACCTGGTTGCAGATGCATCTGGATTGGCAGGGCAGCTTCTATGTCTTTATCGCACTGGCGGTCTTCGTCTGGACAAGGGCTGGCGTGCTCCTCAAGGAATCTCCGCGCAGTCGCAATGCGGCGCCCGGTCACTTTTTCAGTGCCTACTGGCGGCTATGCGCGGATTTTCGCTTCATGGGTTACTGGTTGATTTCGGCCCTGGCCTTCGCCTGCCATTTTTCATTCATCGTCATGTCGCCGATCATTTTCATGGAGCGCCTGGCACTCACGCCCTACGAATTCGCCTGGACATTGTTGCTGTATGGCGTGGCTTATGTGTTCGGCGGGATAGTCGCCAGCGCCTTGCATCGGCGTCTGCCAGCCAATTCACAGATAGTGATCGGCCTCGGCCTGATCGCATTGTCGGGGTTGGTCATGCTGTGGCTGGCAAATCAGTTCGGGCTGACGGCCGCTGCGGTGCTGATCCCCATGCTCATCTGCACGGCCGGCACCACCATTGCCCGGCCTATCGCCAATTCCAAAGCCATGACCCTCTATCCACAGGATGCCGGTACGTCCTCCTCGGTCGGCGGCGTGATGATCTTCATGTGCGGCGGCGTGATCAGCGTGATGATCAATCTCGCGTCCGAAGACCTCACCACGGCGCTCGCCTTGTGTTTCCTGATCCTTAGCGTCTCGGGCCTGGGTTTGAACGCGCTGATCATGCAGCGCAATCTGGCACTGAACGCGAGTTGATTTACGCCGGTCGTCATCCGGCGCACGCCACCGGCGCCGGATCAGCGCTTCCCGGCATTCCCTCCAGCCGCCAGCCGTGTAGAATCGCGACATTCATCGCCAGTCATCCCCCGGCGGGTTTATGAGCTCAAGCTGAAGCGCGCGGCGATCCCGCAAAGTTATCGGCAACTTCCGGACACACGGCCATTTCTGAGTGTTCCAGACGTCAATAGAAGCTCACTTCCCTTTTGATACCTGATTAGCCGCCCGGAGTGCTTCATGCCTGATTACCGCTCGAAAACATCCACCCACGGCCGCAACATGGCCGGTGCCCGCGCACTGTGGCGCGCCACGGGGATGAAAGATGACGACTTCAAAAAGCCGATCATCGCCATTGCCAACTCGTTCACCCAGTTCGTACCGGGCCACGTCCACCTCAAGGACCTGGGCCAACTGGTCGCCCGCGAAATCGAACGCGCTGGCGGTGTAGCGAAAGAATTCAACACCATCGCCGTGGATGACGGCATCGCCATGGGCCACGACGGCATGCTGTATTCGCTGCCGAGCCGCGAGATCATCGCCGACTCCGTCGAGTACATGGTCAACGCCCACTGCGCCGACGCCATCGTCTGCATCTCCAACTGCGACAAGATCACCCCAGGCATGCTGATGGCCGCCCTGCGCCTGAACATCCCGGTGATCTTCGTGTCCGGCGGCCCGATGGAAGCCGGCAAGACCAAACTGGCCAGCCACGGTCTCGACCTCGTCGACGCCATGGTGATCGCCGCCGACTCCAGCGCTTCTGACGAGAAGGTTGCCGAGTACGAGCGTAGCGCCTGCCCGACTTGCGGTTCGTGCTCCGGCATGTTCACCGCCAACTCGATGAACTGCCTGGTTGAAGCCCTGGGCCTGGCCTTGCCGGGCAACGGTTCGACCCTGGCCACCCACAGCGACCGCGAGCAACTGTTCCTGCAGGCCGGCCGCACCATCGTCGAGCTGTGCAAGCGTTACTACGGCGAGAACGACGAGTCGGTATTGCCGCGCAACATCGCCAACTTCAAGGCGTTCGAAAACGCCATGACCCTGGACATCGCCATGGGCGGTTCCACCAACACTATCCTGCACTTGCTGGCCGCCGCCCAGGAAGCCGAGATCGATTTCGACCTGCGCGACATCGACCGTCTTTCCCGCCACGTGCCGCAACTGTGCAAAGTCGCGCCGAACATCCAGAAGTACCACATGGAAGACGTGCACCGCGCCGGCGGGATCTTCAGCATCCTCGGTTCGCTGGCCCGTGGCGGCCTGCTGCACACCGACCTGCCGACCGTGCACAGCAAGACCCTGGCCGAAGGCATCGCCAAGTGGGACATCACCCAGACCGACGACGAAGCGGTGCATCACTTCTTCAAGGCCGGCCCGGCGGGCATCCCGACGCAAACCGCGTTCAGCCAGTCGACCCGTTGGGAAACCCTGGACGACGACCGTGAAAACGGCTGCATCCGCAGTGTCGAACACGCTTACTCGAAAGAAGGCGGCCTGGCCGTTCTCTACGGCAACATCGCGCTGGACGGCTGCGTAGTGAAAACCGCGGGCGTCGACGAGTCGATCCACGTGTTCGAAGGCAACGCAAAAATCTTCGAAAGCCAGGACAGCGCCGTACGCGGCATCCTCGCTGACGAAGTGAAGGCCGGCGACATCGTGATCATCCGTTACGAAGGCCCGAAAGGCGGCCCGGGCATGCAGGAAATGCTGTACCCGACGTCGTACCTGAAATCCAAAGGCCTGGGCAAAGCCTGCGCCCTGCTCACCGATGGCCGTTTCTCCGGCGGCACTTCGGGCCTGTCCATCGGCCACGCTTCGCCGGAAGCCGCTGCCGGTGGCGCGATTGGTCTGGTGCAGGACGGCGACAAAGTGCTGATCGACATTCCGAACCGCTCGATCAACCTGTTGGTCAGCGATGAAGAACTGGCCGGCCGCCGTGCCGAGCAGGATCAGAAAGGCTGGAAGCCGGTGGAAAAACGTCCACGTAAAGTGACCACCGCACTGAAAGCCTACGCCCTGCTGGCGACCAGCGCCGACAAGGGTGCCGTGCGTAACAAGGCGATGCTTGACGGGCTGTAAGGCTTAACCGCAAACAAAAAAATGCCCCGCCAAGTGCGGGGCATTTTTTTGCCGGTCGTTTGATCTGCGTTATACGCAAATCCCTGTAGGAGCCGGCTTGCCGGCGAAGGCGGTGTGTCAGCCGGCAAACTCTTCGTCTGAAAGTCCGCTATCGCCGGAACGCCGCCCGCAGCAAGCCGGCTCCTACAGTTGATCGGTGTTGCGGTTACTGGATTTCTGCCGGCGTCACGATCACCCAGTTCTTGTCCGCCGTCACCGGCAACCCTTCCTTGGCTTGGGCCGCAGCGTGCTTGGCCATCATGCCGTTAATCTGGGTCATGTATTTGTCCTTGCGGTTGACCCACAAGTGGATGCCGCCCTTGGCCACGTCAACATCGTGGAACAGCATGTAACCGTCGCTGCTCGGGGTGTCGCCGCCGACCAGTACCGGTTTTTTCCATTCATCGATGTAGGTCAGGATCGCCGCGTGTTTACCGGCCATCCAGGTCGCCGGGGTCCACAGGTACGGGGTCAGTTCGAGGCCGAGGTTGGCCTTCTCGTCATACTTGCCAGCGGTGATCTGCTTGCGGGCCGTGGTCAGCTCACCGGACTTTTGATCCTTGAGCAGCAGGCTCACGCCGATCACGTTTTGCGGTTTGACGTTGTAGCCGTACTTCGGATCGGAGGCGACCATGCGCACCAGCTCTTCAGAAGCGGCGGTCATCACGTAGACCTCGATGCCGTTCTCCATCAGCTTGTTGTACAGCTCGGTTTGGCCGGTGAAGACTTTCGGCGGGTTGACGTCGAGCTTCTTGACCACGTCGCCTTCGTAATAGGTAGCCGGCACCGGTTTGCCGGACGCCATCAACTCGTCGACATAACCTTTGAGCTCTTGCAGGGTGAAACCGGAGAACACTTGGGCGACCCATGGGTAGCAAACCATGTCGTCGAGTTCGCAGAGGCGGTAGTAGTAGCTGAACAGGCTTTCCTTATGGTCGGCGGTGTCCTTGAACGGAATCAGTTTCAGGGAGGGATCGAGTTTCTCGCGGGTGATCAGGCCCTTGTTTTCCATGAACGGCAGCAGCGATTCTTCGAGGTCATAGCGGTAACTGGTGTTGTCCATGTCGAACACCGCGTAGTTACCTTTGTTGGCGTTGGCCGCGATCATCGCATCCAGTGCCTTGGCCTGATCGGCTGGCCAGTGCTTCAAATCCGTAGCGAAGGCCTGGCCGGCGAGGCCAATGCACAGTGCAGCGAGCAGAAATTTCGGTGCGAACTTCATCGATAGATCTCCCTGATTTAAAGACATCGACGCTAACAAATAAGTGTGACAGTCCCCGTCTGTCAGCGACGGCCAACGCACCTATCGCGCCAGCTGCATTCCTGTAAGCGACACCGGCTTATTCCAAAAACGACAGTCATCAGACTTTTTTGATATTAATTCATTGAAAATCAAGCTGTTAGGCTTGCCGGTTCGCAGCTGCCCCGGAAGGCAGTTGGCACATGTCTAATGGGAGTTCCAATGAATCTGCCGCTGATTCTCAATCTGCTGGTGTTCCTCGCCCTGCTCGTCGCACTGGCGCAAACCCGTCACAAGACGTGGAGCCTGGCGAAAAAAGTCCTGCTCGCCCTGGTGTTGGGCGTGGTGTTCGGTGTCGCCTTGCACACCGTTTACGGTGCCGGAAACCCGGTGCTGAAAGCCTCGATCGGCTGGTTCGATCTGGTGGGCAACGGTTACGTGCAGCTACTGCAAATGATCGTGATCCCGCTGGTGTTCGCCTCGATCCTCAGCGCCGTGGCCCGTCTGCACAACGCTTCGTCGCTGGGCAAAATCAGTTTCCTGACCATCGGCACGCTGCTGTTCACCACCGCCATCGCGGCGCTGATCGGTATCGGTTTGACCAACCTGTTCGGCCTGACCGCTGAAGGCCTGGTCGCCGGCACACAGGAAATGGCCCGCCTGCAAACCATTCAGACCGACTACGCAGGCAAGGTCGCGGATCTGAATGTGCCGCAACTGCTGCTGTCGTTCATCCCGCAAAACCCGTTCGCTGATCTGGCGCGCGCCAAGCCGACATCGATCATCAGCGTGGTGATATTCGCCGCGTTCCTCGGGGTCGCCGCGCTGCAACTGCTGAAGGATGACGTCGAAAAAGGTCAGAAAGTGATCAACGCCATCGACACCCTGCAAGCCTGGGTGATGCGTCTGGTGCGTCTTGTGATGAAGCTGACTCCGTACGGCGTACTGGCGCTGATGACCAAAGTGGTCGCCGGTTCCAACCTGCAAGACATCATCAAGCTCGGCAGTTTTGTCGTGGTGTCCTACATCGGCCTGGGCCTGATGTTTGTAGTCCATGGCGTGCTGGTGTCGGTGGCCGGGATCAACCCGCTGCGGTTCTTCCGCAAAATCTGGCCGGTGCTGACGTTTGCTTTCACCAGCCGCTCCAGCGCGGCGACGATTCCGCTGAGCATCGAAGCGCAGACCAGCCGTCTGGGCATTCCGCAATCCATCGCCAGTTTCGCCGCTTCGTTCGGCGCGACCATTGGCCAGAACGGCTGTGCGGGTTTGTACCCGGCGATGTTGGCAGTGATGGTGGCGCCGACCGTGGGCATCAACCCGCTCGACCCGCTGTGGATCGCAACGCTGGTGGCGATTGTGACCTTGAGTTCGGCCGGTGTGGCCGGTGTGGGCGGTGGTGCGACGTTCGCGGCGCTGATCGTGCTGCCGGCGATGGGCTTGCCGGTTTCACTGGTGGCGTTGCTGATTTCGGTTGAGCCGCTGATTGATATGGGGCGTACGGCGTTGAACGTGAGTGGTTCGATCACGGCCGGGGCGATTACCAGCCAGATCATGCAGCAGACCGATAAAGATTTGCTGGATGCGGATGAGCATGCGGAGTTGGCTCACGCATAAGCGGCGCCTGTCAGACCGCTATCGCCGGCAAGCCGGCTCCTACAAGGGTTGTGTCGATCGCAGACATTGCGTACGACACAACCCTTGTAGGAGCTGGCTTGCCGGCGATGCTTTTAAGCCTTTTCCCAAACCTCGAAGTTGTACGCCGGTTTGTCGCCTTCAGCCGGATTCGGCACATTCGACACCAGCTTCCACTGCTTCAAATCAAACTCCGGAAACCACGCATCCCCTTCCGGGCTCAGCGCCACGCGCGTCAAATACAACCGATCAGCCTGCGCCAACCCTTGCGCATACAACTGCGCGCCACCAATCAGCATCAACTCATCGACGCCCTGCTCTTTCGCCCATTCTTCCGCGCGAACCACGGCAGCCTCCAGCGACGGGTAAACCTCCGCGCCTTCCAGCACCAGATCCGCCTGACGGCTGACCACGATGTTCAACCGGCCCGGCAGCGGGCGACCGAGGGAATCCCAGGTCTTGCGACCCATGATGATCGGCTTGCCCAAGGTGGTGGCCTTGAAGTATTTGAAGTCCCCCGGCAAGTGCCAGGGCATGCTGTTGTCGACGCCGATCACACGGTTTTCACCGAGGGCTGCGATCAGGCTGAGGGGGAGTGATTTAGTCATGCCGGCGAGGATACCAGAGGCTCGGCTTCTCGCAACGTAGCCCCCCGACAAGCGCGACAGCGGTTATGCTCACAGCTCAATTGAGCGACGGGATGCCGCGTGACTGAACTGAATACCCTCTGGTTGACGGAAACCATTCGCCTGCGCGAAGAACACGCCGGCCCTCTGGATGATCTGGAAGCCAACCGACTGGCTCGCACGGCGGGCGGCGATCTGCCGACACGGATTTCGCGTCGCGCCTTATGGCTGGCCGAGCGCGATGGACTGACCGAAGCCCTCAGGCATTGGCTGCAAGGTGCGCGACTGGCGCTGGTGGTGTTGGCCGCGCTGGCAGTGGTCAGCGGCGCCGGTCTGGCGTTTGCCGCGCTGGGTGACGGACAAACGCCGGTCAATGTGTTCTGGGCCTTGGGCAGCTTGCTCGGGCTGAACCTGATTCTGCTGCTGAGCTGGGCGCTGGGGCTGGTGTTTGCCGGTGAGCACGGCGCGACGCTGGGACGCTTGTGGTTGTGGCTCAGCGAAAAACTCGCCCGCGACGCCAAAGCCGCGCAACTGGCGCCCGCCCTGCTGTTGCTGCTGCAACGACAGAAACTCAATCGCTGGGCGCTCGGTGTGCTGGTCAATGGTTTGTGGTTGCTGGCGATGCTCAGTGCGTTGGTGATTGTGCTGATGCTGATGGCGACCCGGCGCTACGGCTTCGTCTGGGAAACCACCATCCTTGGCGGCGACACCTTCGTCGCCATGACCCAGGCTCTGGGCGCCCTGCCGGCTCTGTTGGGTTTCAGCGTGCCCACCGTGGAAATGATCCGCGCCAGCGGCGATGCCGCACTGAACATTGAAAGCGCTCGTCAGGCCTGGGCCGCGTGGCTGGTGGGCGTGTTGCTGGTCTACGGGGTTTTGCCGAGGTTGTTGTTGGCGCTGTTGTGCCTGTGGCGCTGGAAAAGGGGTCGCGCCAGATTACGTCTGGATCTGAACCTGCCCGGCTACGCGCAACTGCGCGAACGCCTGATGCCGACCAGCGAACGCCTGGGCATCAGCGATGCGGCACCTGCGCAGCTTCATCACGTGGAAAGCGGCGTCAGCGAACTGCAAAGCGACGGCGCGTTGCTGGTGGCCATCGAGCTGGACGATCAACGGCCATGGCCACCACCGCTGCCGAAAACCGTGAACGACGCAGGCATCCTCGACAGTCGCGAATCGCGCCACAAACTCCTGGAACAACTCAGCCGTTTCCCCCCGGCCCGCCTGGCCATCGCCTGCGATCCACGGCGTTCGCCGGACCGCGGCAGCCTCGCGCTGATCGCCGAACTGGCCCGCAACGCCAGCGCCACCCGCGTCTGGTTGCTGCAAGCGCCGCCCGGCGAAGCGCTGGATGCCGAGCGTCTCGGCGACTGGCACGTGGCGCTGCAACAGTTGGAACTGCCCTTCGCCGATTGCGCGCCGCTGAACTGGCTGGAGACCGGTCATGACTAATCCGTGGAAAGCGCCGTTGAAGCTCGCCGTGGTCGGTCACACCAACGTCGGCAAAACCTCATTGCTGCGCACGCTGACCCGTGATGTCGGTTTCGGCGAAGTCTCCCATCGCCCGAGCACCACGCGGCACGTTGAAGGCGCGCGGTTGTCGGTGGACGGCGAGCCCTTGCTCGACCTGTTCGATACGCCGGGCCTGGAAGACGCCATCGCCCTGCTCGACTACCTCGAACGCCTGGAGCGTCCCGGTGAACGCCTCGACGGTCCGGCGCGACTGGCGCGCTTTCTTGAAGGCAGTGAAGCGCGGCAGCGGTTCGAACAGGAAGCCAAGGTGCTGCGGCAACTGCTCACCTGCGACGCCGGCCTCTATGTGATCGACGCCCGCGAACCGGTGCTTTCCAAGTACCGCGACGAACTGGAAGTGCTGGCCAGCTGCGGCAAACCGCTGTTGCCGGTGCTGAATTTCGTCAGCAGCGCCAACCACCGCGAGCCGGATTGGCGTGAAGCGTTGGCGCGTCTGGGCTTGCATGCCCTGGTGCGTTTCGACAGCGTGGCGCCGCCGGAAGATGGCGAGCGGCGGCTGTATGAAAGCCTCGCGCTGTTGCTGGAAAATTCTCGCGAGCAACTGGAACGTTTGATCGCCGATCAGCAGGCCCAGCGTCTGGCCCGGCAACAAAGCGCGGCGCGGTTGATTGCCGAATTGTTGATCGATTGTGCGGCGTGTCGGCGTAGCGTGGTTAGCGACGCCGAGCAGGAACAACAGGCGATCAGCGAACTGCGCAAAGCCGTTCGCCAACGGGAACAGCGTTGTGTCGAAGCGCTGCTCACGCTCTACGCCTTCCGCCCGCAAGACGCGGCGGCCAGTGATCTGCCGCTGCTCGATGGCCGCTGGGGCGATGACCTGTTCAACCCGGAAACCCTCAAGCAACTGGGCGTGCGCGTCGGCGGCGGCATCGCCGCGGGTGCGGCCGCCGGGGCCGGGGTGGATCTGCTGGTCGGCGGCTTGACCCTCGGCGCGGCAGCACTGGCCGGCGCGATTGCCGGCGGCGCCCTGCAAACCGCGCGCAGCTACGGCAGCCGGTTGCTGGGCAAGATCAAAGGTCAGCGTGAATTGACGGTCGATGACAGCGTGTTGCGGTTGTTGGCATTGCGGCAGCGGCAGTTGCTGCAAGCGCTGAATGCGCGTGGGCATGCGGCGATGGACAGCATCCAGGTCGCCACGCCACAGGACAAGAGCTGGCGCGAAGGCAAACTGCCCGAAGCCCTGAACAAGGCTCGGGCGCATCCGCAGTGGTCGTCGCTGAATCCCCATGCGAAGTTGAATCAGGCGGAACGGCAGGAGCAGATCGAGGTGTTGGCGCAGCAGCTTTGATACGGTTGATCAGCGCCAGTTGAACCTCAGAAACGTGGATCTCAATGTCCAGGCAAGCTGTTTGTCCACTTTATCCAAATCGCCATCACCATCCATATCGAGACCGAACACCATGTCAACCATGTAGCCCTCAAGGGAGTCTAAAACAGTGGCGGTGGAAACGAGGCTTCGGCCTGAAGGTCTGCGGGAACTATCATGAAAGTGCAGTTCCACGGGGTCTAGACTACCGTCGTAAGCAAAATCCTCTACATATATCTTGACATAGCGATCCCAAGTATCTCCATTATTGAACCAGCTAAGCTGCAGGAACGCTTCTGCAAACAAGTTGATTAGCTCCTCATCCTTAATGTTTTCCTTACCGTCGTTGTTCACGTCGCCATACTGAAAATCAACTTTGCCATCGGCAGTGTTATCCAGTGCATAGGCTTCGTGAACGAGCCGATCTTCGGCACCGTCAATCTCTTCGAAAAAATGCAGGATCAGGTTGTCAGCCCTGCCGTAAGCACTTCGGTCCTGGGCTGTAACTTTCAAATAACGCATGTGGCTAGCTCAAATCAATTTAGGGTCGATCAAGCTATCCCATCCTCGTAAAACGCTCTGCGCGAACAATCTCTTCATCCTGTAGGAGGTCTCACCAGTAGTTGTGGTTCAAGCCGCCCTGGGCAGAAGGCCCAAAGCCTTGCGCTTCAGAACGTCGAGATCCAGAAGAGGCACGTTCATCTCCTTCGCCAACTCATCCCACTGGCGCATGCGCAAACTCACCGCGCACAACGGGTCCTGCTCGAAGGCTTCAGCCTCGGCCGGGGTCATCACCCCGCCCTGATACTCCAGGGTCCGACGGCTGGCCTCGCTCAATCGTTCGTAATACCCGGGCTCCTTGAGTGTCAGGTAGCGCTTGGCCTGAACGTGGTATTCCACCAACCGCGCCATGCGTTCACTGAAACCTGCGCGACGCAGGTAATCGGCGCCCAGCCGCTCGTGGCTGACCACGCCGAAGCCGCCCATGTTCGGCGCGCTGTCGGCACAGATATGGCCGATGTCGTGGAAGAATGCCGCCAGCACCACTTCATCATCGAAGCCTTCCGCCATGGCCAGTTGTGCGGCCTGGGACATGTGCTCGATCTGCGACACCGGCTCGCCGATGTAATCGCTGTCGCCGAAGCGCTCATACAGCCCAAACACCTCGTCGATCACTTGCGCCTTGCGGTCCATCAACGCTCTCCCAATAACGTCGCGACATTACGTTCGGCCATTGCCGGCCCGACACTCATGCCGACGCCGGTGTGCATCAGTGCCACGCTCACGCCCGGCATCGGCCGCAGGAACGAAAACGGCCCTGGCCCTCGGGAACCATAGACCCCCTGCCAGCGCTCGACCACTTGCACTTTGCAGCCCAGCGTCTGCTCGGCCAGTTCGATCATCCAGTCATCCACCTGCTCGGCATTGAACGGTGACGGATCACTGCCGTAGTGGTGGGAATCGCCGATGATCAGCTCGCCGTGAGGTGTCGGGCTGATCAGCAGGTGAATGCCGTTTTCATGCAAGTGCGGTTGCTCGCGCAGGATCTGCGCCTGCACTGCCGCTGCTTCCGGCAGATCGGCGAAGGCGCCGTAATGCACGCAACTCAAACCGGTGAGCAGCGCGTGTTGCAGGTTGAGGTTGATCTGCGGGCGGGCGCGGAGCATTTGCAGGCGGCAGATTTGCGGGTTGAGCGCGGCAATCGGCTCGGCCAGCAAGGTCTGATAATCGTGGCCGGAGCAGACGATGATGTGCTCGGCGTTGAAGGTGCCGGCGGTGCTGTGCAAGCGGCCCGGTTCGATGTCGCGCACGAGGGTGGAGAAGTGAAACTCGACGTTCATTTCACGACGCAGGTAATCGATCAACGCCGGGATCGCTTCGCGGGAATACAGTTGCTGATCGTCCATCCCGTGCAGCGCAGCGCGGTGATGGCGGAACTGGCCGCCGTACAGATCGCGCAATGCGGCGCCGCGTAGCAGGTCGACGCGGTAACCGTGCTCTTTGGCGCGACCGGCGCAGAAGGCTTCCAGCAAGTGTTCTTCCGCTTCGGTGCGGGCGAACAGGTACGAGCCGTTGCGCTTGAGTTGCAGGCCGGCCAGTTGCGCCCATTGGCCCCAGATCTCGCGGCTGGCTTTGGCCAGTTCGAGCATCGGGCCTGGTGGTTGGCCGGTGACGAGGGCTTGGCCAAAGTTGCGCACCGAGGCGCCCAAGGGCGTTTCGCTGCGTTCGAAAACGGTGACTTTGAGACCGCGCCTGGCGGCGGCGTAGGCGTGGGACAGGCCGAGGATGCCGGCGCCTACGATCAGCAGGTCGTTGGGGTGTGTCATCAAGAGATGTCCTGAGTTTGAAGCCGCCTTCGCGGGCAAGCCTCGCTCCTACAGGGGGGACGCGATCACCTGTAGGAGCGAGCGGTGCGGCGATCCGACTTGCCCGCGAAGGGGCCCGTCAGCCGATGAAAATCTTACTTGGCAGCCACTTTCTCGGACTTGCCGTCATAGCGCTTGCGCCACTCGGTCAGGATTTCGTCGCGATTCTTCGACGCCCAGGCGAAGTCGTTCTTGATCAGGCGCTGCTCGTAATCAGCCGGCAATTCAGTCTGCGGCTTGGCGATACCCGGCTGAGCGAGGACGGCGAAGTTCTCTTTGTACAGCTCCATCGCTGCAGGGCTGGCCGAGAAGTCAGCCAGTTGCTTCGCCGCGTCTTCATGCGGTGTGCCCTTGATCACCGCCGTCGCTTCGATCTCCCAACCCAGGCCTTCTTTCGGCAGGATGATGTCCAGCGGTGCGCCCTGGCGCTTCAACTGAACGGCCGGGTATTCAAAGGAAATACCAATCGGGAATTCACCCGCCGCTGCCAGTTTGCAAGGCTTGGAACCGGAGTGAACGTACTGGCCGATGTTCTGGTGCAGGTCGTCCATGTACTGCCAGCCCTGCTTCTCGCCGAAGGTTTGCAGCCAGGCGCTGACGTCGAGGAAACCGGTGCCGGACGAGGCAGGGTTCGGCATCACGATCTTGCCTTTGTACTCAGGCTTGGTCAGGTCCTGCCAGCTCACGGGCTTGGTCAAACCCTGCTTCTCGGCTTCGACGGTGTTGAAGCAAATGGTCGCGGCCCAGACGTCCATGCCAACCCAGGCTGGCGGGTTGGCGGCATCGCGGTAGTTGCCGCCGATTTTGCCGAGGTCCTTCGGCGCGTAGCTTTGCAGCATGCCTTGCTGATCGAGAATCGCCAGGCTCGACGCGGCCAGGCCCCAGACGGCGTCAGCCTGCGGGCGGGCTTTTTCGGCCAGCAGTTTCGCGGTGATGATGCCGGTGGAATCGCGCACCCACTTGATCTCGACGTCCGGGTTGGCTTTTTCGAAGGCTTCTTTGTAGGTCTTCAGTTGTTCGGCTTCGAGGGCGGTGTACACCGTCAACTCAGTTTTCGCCGCGAAGGCGTTCAGGCTGAAAGCGGTGAGGACAGCAGCGGCCAGGGCCAGGGGCTTGAACATGATCTTTTCCTGTTTTGAGTTGAGGTTGCGGGAGTGGAAATCAGTGACCGGGGGCGGTCTGCCGCCAGGCTTGGGAGCGGCGCAGCAAACCGCGCGAGGCCCAGGCCAGCAGCAGGGACACGCCCGCCGAGGTGAACAGAATCAGGGTCGACATCGCCGCCGCGCCGCCGACGTTGCCGGCGTCGTCCATGTTCAGCACCGCCACCGCCGCGAGGATGGTGTCGGGGCTGTAGAGGAAGATCGCCGCCGAAACGGTGGTCATGGCCGAGACGAACAGGTAGCGCACGATATCCAGCAGCGCCGGCAGGCAGATCGGCACGGTGACCCGCAGGTAATGCCGGTACAGCGGCGCCTTGAGCGACAGCGCGGCGGCTTCGAACTCGGCGTCGAGTTGGCGCAGCGCCGTGGTCGCGGTCATTTGCGCGGTGGTCAGATAGTGAGCAATGGTGCAGACCACCAGCAGGGTCATGGTCCCGTAGAGCACATGCAGCGGGTTGTCGCTGAGGTTGAAGAAGAAGACATAACCCAGGCCCAGCACCAGACCCGGCACCGCCATCGGTACGAAACTGAGCATGCGCAATGTCAGATTCAGTCCGCGCTGGCCCTTGGTTTTTTCCATCAGGTAGGCGCCGGTGAAGATCAGCACGCTGCCGATCAACGCCGTGCACAGGGCCATCTTCACGCTGTTGCCGTAGGCCAGCCAACCGCCGCCCGCCGTGTCGTTGAACTGGTAATGATTGAGCGACAGCGACAGGTTGTACGGCCAGAACTTCACCAGCGACGAGAACACCGCCATGCCGAACACCAGCAGCAACACCGCGCAGATCAGCAGCACGATGGCCAGGTAGCAGCCGTCGCGCAGTTTCGACGGTGCCGGTTGAAAGACCTGCGCCCGACCGCTCATGGAATCACCGTGACGCCGGCGCAGCCACGCATCGACCCCGAAGCTGAACAGCGCCGGCAGCAGCAGGACCATGCCGATCAACGCACCGCGACCGAATTGTTGCTGACCAACCACGGCTTTGTAGGCTTCCAGCGCCAACACCTGATAGTCGCCGCCGACCACCACGGGCACGCCGAAGTCAGTGATGGTCAGGGTGAAAACAAGACAGAACGCAGCGAACACCGCCTGACGCGTCGCCGGCCAGGTGATGCTGCGGAAGGCTTTCGCCGGACTGGCGCCCATGCTGGAGGCGGCATCGAACAGTCGCGCATCCGCCAGGGACAGCGCCGACAGCAGAATCATCAAGGCGTGTGGGAAGGTGTAGATGACCTCACCGAGAACAATGCCCCAGAAGCCGTAGATATTGTCCGAGAGCAAACCGCGCAACATGCCTTGGTTACCAAACAGATAAACCAGCGCAATGCCCGGCAACATCGACGGCGCCATCAATGGCAACAGCGACATTCCACGCCAGATAGCTTTGCCCGGAATCAGGGTGCGTTGCAGCGCGTAGGCAAACAGGTAGGCCAGCGGTACGACAATCGCTGCGACGCTGAGGGACACTTTCAGGCTATTGCCGAGCAACCAGTGGAAATTCGCACTGGTGACCAGTTCACGCGCAGCCACCAGACCACCGCCCTGCCCGGCCTCCGAACTGAAGCCACGCCAGAAGATCGCCAGCAACGGCATCAGCACTGCGACGCCGAGCAACACCAGCAAAAGGACTTTGCCGCCGACCACGAACACCCGGTCGCCGATCTCGGCACGGGAGGTCTGCCGAACCTGCTTGTGCGGTATCGGCAGCGCGATGTTCGCGCTCATCAGGCAAACACCTGCAGGCTGCGCGGCGGCAAGGCGACCATGATCTGCTGCGCGCCGAGACGCGGCATGGCTTCTGGTGCCAGTTCTGCCAGCAGTGCGTGACCCGGCAGTTGATCGAGTTCGAAGCTCATGCGGCAGCGGTTGCCGAGAAAGGTGATTTCACGAACCTTGGCCGGGAACAGGTTTTCTTCATGCACCAGCGGGTTGACGTTGATCGCCTCGGGCCGGCAGAACAAACGACCCGACGCGGTTTTCGCGCTGCCATCCGCCAGACGCATGTTCATCCCGCCGACCTGCGCATGACTGTCGCTGCTGCGCTGGAAAGGCAGCCAGTTGCCCTGGCCGACAAACTCCGCCACGAACGGCGTGGCCGGGCGGTCGTAGATTTCCTGCGGCGTGGCGTATTGCTCGACCTTGCCGTTGTTCATCACGGCGATCCGGTCGGCCATCAGCATGGCCTCGTCCTGATTGTGGGTGACCATCAGCGTGGTGATGCCGAGGCTGCGCTGCAGTTGGCGCAGCTCGGTGCACAGGTGCTCGCGGACCCGGGCATCGAGGGCGGACATCGGCTCGTCCAGCAACAACAACGAAGGCGCCGGTGCCAGGGCGCGGGCCAGTGCGACACGTTGCTGCTGACCGCCGGATAATTGGCCGGGGTACTTTTTCTCACTGCCGGTCAGGCCGACCAGTTCCAGCATCTGACCGACGCGCTTGCGCACTTCATCGCGACCGCTGCCGGCGAGGCCGTAGGCAATGTTCGCTTCGACGGTGAGATTGGGGAACAACGCGTAGGACTGAAACAGAATGCCGTAGTCCCGCGCCTGAGGTGCCAGGTGCGAGACGTCGCGATCACCGAGGTACAACTCGCCGCTGTCCTGTTTCTCCAGACCGGCGATGCAACGTAGCAAGGTGGTCTTGCCACAGCCCGACGGCCCCAGCAGGCACACCAGTTCACCGGCCGCCACGTCGAGGGAAACGTTATCCAGCGCAGTGAAAGCGCCGAAGCGTTTCTGCACGCCGCGCACCTTCATCGGGGCGCCGGGGTTGGTCAGGGCAGTTGCGATCGAGTGGTTCATGGACGGGCCTCATCAAGCAGATGAAGGCCATCCTAGGGATGTAATGCGTCCGTCATGTGGCAGTGAGGCCAAAACGGCTGATAGTGGTATTCAAGGATTTGGGTTGGGGTTAATGGTGACTGGTCTGGCGCCTTCGCGGGCAAGCCTCGCTCCTACAGAGAAATGCGTTCCCCTGTAGGAGCGAGGCTTGCCCGCGAAGAGGCCCTCAGAGTCACCGCAAAACTCAGGCCGGGGCCATTTCCTGCGCCAACCCCAGAAACGCCGCCGGCAACCGCGCGCCTTTGCGCTCCTTGAGGCAGTACAAATACTCGGGAATCTGCGGCGCATTCTCGATGGTCAGCACGCGCAGCTGCGGATCGTGCGGTACTTCCTGCCGGGCAATGATGCTGATCCCGATGTTGCGCAGCACCGCCTCGCGGATCGATTCACGGCTGCCGATCTCCAGCAACGGGCCGAAACTCACCCCGGCACTGGCCAGCAATTCTTCGGTCAGGCGCCGAGTGGTCGAGCCTGACTCACGCATCAACAACGTATGCCCGGCCAACGCGCTGAGCGGCACATGATCGTGCACCGCCAACGGATGATTGCGATGCACCGCCAACACCAGCGGATCGCTGCCGAGCACCCGCCGAATCAGTCGCGCATCGTCGAGCAGTTGCGAGGACGCGGCGACATCCACCCGGTAATCCTCCAACGCCTCCAGCACCTGCTGCGAGTTGCCGATCTCCACCGACACTTCCACCTGCGGCAAGCGCTCGCGGAAGGTCTTCACCAGATCGAGGATGTAATACGGCGCCGTGGCGGCGATGCGCAAAGTGCCCTGGACCTGGCCGCTGTTACGCAGGAAAAACTCGATGTCGGCTTCCTGCTGCAACAGCGTCTTGACCATCGGCAGCAGCCGCGCACCTTCATCACTGACGCTGAGGCGGCGACCGCCCCGGTAGAACAGTTCAACCGAGTACTGGCTTTCCAGATTGCGGATTTGCGTGGTCACGGTGGGCTGGCTCAGGCCGAGCTTTTTCGCCGCCAGGGTAATGCTGCCCAGACGGGCCACCATGTAAAACGCCTTCAGCTCGGCACTCAGCACACCCGCTCCTCATCACTTACTTGCGCAACAGGCGCAAACCGTTGAACACCACCAACAGGCTCACGCCCATGTCAGCGAACACCGCCATCCACATGGTGGCAATCCCGGCGAAGGTTACCCCAAGAAAGATAGCCTTGATGACCAAAGCGAGGGCGATGTTCTGTTTGAGGATGCTCGACGTCTGCCGCGACAGGCGGATGAACGTGGGGATTTTGCGCAGATCGTCGTCCATCAGGGCGACATCGGCGGTTTCGATGGCGGTATCGGTGCCGGCGGCGGCCATGGCAAAACCGATTTCTGCCCGGGCCAGTGCCGGGGCATCGTTGATGCCGTCACCGACCATGCCGACGCTATGACCCTGTGCATAAAGGGCTTCGATGGCTTGCAGTTTATCGGTCGGCAGCAGGTCGCCCTTGGCTTCGTCGATGCCGACCTGTGCGGCAATCGCCTGCGCGGTGTGGACGTTGTCGCCAGTGAGCATCAGAGTTTTGATGCCCAGGTCGTGTAATTGCTGGATCGCCTCGCGACTGGACTCCTTGACCGTATCGGCCACGGCGAACAGCGCCAACGGGCCGGATTTGTCGAGCAGCAGCACCACCGACTTGCCCTGTTTTTCCAGCGCAAACAGCTTTTCTTCCAGGGCGGGCGAGCACAGGTTCAGCTCTTCGACCAAACGGTGGTTGCCCAAGTGGTAGACCTGACCGTTGATTTTACCGCGCACCCCGCGACCGGCCAAGGCTTCGAAGTTATCCACAACGAGCGGTGCAAAGGTTTTATCCACAGCGGCGTTGGCGATGGCCAGCGACACCGGGTGGTCCGAGCGCCCGGCCAATGCCGCCGCAATTCCCGGCGCAAAGGCATCAGCGGTTGGGTCAAGCGACAGGTAATCGGTCTGCACCGGTTTGCCGTGGGTAATCGTGCCGGTCTTGTCCAGCGCCAGGTAATCGAGCTTGTAACCGCCCTCCAGATAAACGCCGCCCTTGACCAGAATCCCTTTGCGCGCCGCCGCCGCGAGGCCGCTGACGATGGTCACTGGTGTCGAGATCACCAGCGCACACGGGCACGCGACCACCAGCAATACCAACGCGCGATAGATCCAGTCGAACCAGACCGCGCCCATGAACAGCGGCGCAATTACCGCGACGGCCAAGGCCAGGGCGAATACGGCCGGTGTGTAGATTTTTGAAAACTGATCAACGAAACGCTGAGTCGGTGCCCGTGCGCCTTGGGCCTGTTCGACGGCGTGGATGATCCGCGCGAGGGTCGAATTGTTGGCGGCGGCGGTGACGGAATACTCCAGAGAACCCGCCTGATTGATCGTGCCAGCAAACACTTTGTCGCCAAGCGTCTTCTCGACCGGCAGGCTTTCACCCGTGATCGGTGCCTGATCGATGGTTGAACTGCCCGCCACCACTTCACCGTCCAGGCCAATCCGCTCGCCGGGCCGCACCCGCACCCGCGCGCCCAGCTCGATGGTTTTGACGTCCTGCAAAACCCAACTGCCATCGGCCTGCAACACCGTGGCCTGCTCCGGGGTCATCTGCATCAAACCGCTGATGGCGTTGCGCGCACGGTCCAGGGACTTGGCCTCGATCAACTCGGCCACGGTGAACAGGAACATCACCATCGCCGCTTCCGGCCACTGCCCGATCAGGATCGCGCCGGTCACCGCGATGCTCATCAACGCGTTGATGTTGAGGTTGAGGTTTTTCAGGGCGATCCAGCCCTTTTTGTAAGTGCTGAGGCCGCCGCTGAGGATCGAGACCAGCGCGATAACCGCCACGACCCAGTTGGGCGCTGCGTCGGTGAAGTGGATCACTTCGGCAGCGAGCGCGGTCACGCCGGACAACGCCAGTGGCCACCACGGTTTTTTCTCAGGTGCCGGGGCGGGTGCTTCGACGCCCTGCTCCAGCGGCTCGGCAACCATGCCCAGCGACTTGATCGCGTCGATGATCGGCGCGGTGCTCGGCAAGTCATGAGTGACGCCCAGCACGCGGTTGATCAGGTTGAATTCCAGCTGCTGCACACCGGCGAGCTTGCCCAGTTTGTTCTGGATCAGCGTCTGCTCGGTCGGGCAGTCCATCGCGTCGATGCGGAAACTGCTCAGCCGCGCGTTGGCGGTGGACGTTTCGCTGAGCTTGATCAGCGACGGTGCCGCCGCTTTGGAAGAGCAGCAGGAATCCCCGTGACCGCCATGGTCATGTTTCTGTACAGGCTGCAGTTTGTGGCTGTGACCAGCCTCGTGTGTGTGATCGTGTCGGGAATCGCTCATCAGGTCGCGTCCATAAGGTGCCTGTTGCCAAGTAAAGACCCTGTAGCCACTATAGGGTCAAGCACCCTTTTGGAGATTGCCGTCATGAAGATCGGAGAACTGGCCAGGCTCACGGACTGCGCCGTGGAAACCATTCGCTACTACGAGCGCGAAAACCTGCTGCCGGAACCGGCCCGCAGCGACGGCAACTACCGCGTCTACACCCAGGCCCACGCCGAGCGCCTGACCTTCATCCGCAACTGCCGCACCCTCGACATGACGCTCGAGGAAATCCGCAGCCTGCTGGCCTTGCGCGACAGTCCGCAGGATCAGTGTGAAAGCGTGAATGCGCTGATCGACGAGCACATTCATCACGTGAAAGCGCGGATCGACGGCTTGCTGGCGTTACAGGCACAACTGCTCGACCTGCGCCAACGCTGTGGCGAAGGGCCGGATATCGATCAATGCGGGATTTTGCAGCGGTTGGAAGTGAGTGGAGGGGTGGTGGCGACGGAGGTTGAGCATTCGCATGTGGGCCGCAGTCATGGGCATTGAGGGCCTCTTCGCGGGCAAGCCTCGCTCCTACAGATTTACACTAACCCGTAGGAGCGAGGCTTGCCCGCGAACACCGCGAACACCGCGAAGCGGTGCCCGTCTCAGACAGCCATCGGCGCCGTCATCGGCGCATGGTGCTGATAACCCTCAAGCGAAAAATCACCCGGTTCGATCAACTCCAGCCACTCCGGCTGATAAACGCCCGTCTTGGCAAACTCCGGCACACGATCACTGATCACCAGCTTCGGCATCGGGAACGGCTCGCGCTTGAGCTGTTCGTTCAGCATGTCCAGATGGTTTTCGTAGACGTGCGCGTCACCGATGAAATAGGTGAACCAGCGCGGCGTATAACCGGTCAGGCGACCGATCAGGCTCAGCAACGCAGCGCCTTCGGTGAGGTTGAACGGCGTGCCCAGGCCCAGGTCGTTGGAGCGGATGTAGAGGGTCAGGGAAATTTCCTTGGTCTCGACATTCGGGTGGAACTGGTACAGCAGGTGGCACGGCGGCAGGGCCATTTCATCAAGCTGCGCAACGTTCCAGCCGTGGAACAGGATGCGGCGGCTGCCCGGGTCCTTGATGATGGTGTCGACGCACTGGCGGATCTGATCGATCGCCTTGTACAGCACCACGTAAGCCTGGCCGTCTTCTTCGCCTTCAGCGATCTGGCGGTAACCTTGCTTCAGGGTCTGCTCGATGGCGGCCTGGTTGCTGACCGGGATCTGTTTGTACGCCGGCCATTTGCGCCATTGCACGCCGTAGATCTCACCGAGGTCGTCTTCACCCTGGCGGAACGGGTTGGCCAGCCATTGCGCGTTTTCGTTGGCGTTCTGGTCCCAGACCTTGCAGCCCAGCGCACGGAATTCGGCGGCGTTGTTCACCCCACGCAGAAAACCGCACATCTCGCCGATGGCCGATTTGAAGGCCATCTTGCGCGTGGTGATCGCCGGAAAACCTTCTTGCAGGTCATAACGCAGCATCGCGCCCGGAAAACTGATGGTGTTCACGCCAGTGCGGTTGGCCTGTTTGGTGCCGTTCTTGATGACGTGGGCGACCAGTTCGAGATATTGCTTCATGAGTTACCTGTGTCCTTGAACCCGGGACCAAAGCCCCGGGGTTCGAATTTATACGGCTGCCGCTGGAGTCGCCGGGGCGCGGTGATACGCCAGCCAGATCAGGAACAGCCCGCCGACGATCATCGGCACGCAGAGCACCTGGCCCATGGTCAGCCAGTTCCAGGCCAGATAGCCCAGTTGCGCGTCCGGTACGCGGACGAATTCGACGATGAAACGGAAGATGCCATAGAACAGCGCGAACATCCCGGACACCGCCATGGTCGGCCGTGGCTTGCGCGAGAACAGCCACAGGATCAGGAACAGCGCGACGCCTTCCAGCGCGAACTGATACAGCTGCGACGGGTGACGCGGCAACTGCGCCGGATCGCTGAACGGCGGGAAGATCATCGCCCACGGCACGTCGGTCGCCTTGCCCCACAATTCGGCGTTGATGAAGTTGCCGATACGCCCGGCGCCCAGGCCGATCGGCACCATCGGCGCGACGAAATCCATCAGCTGGAAGAACGACTTGTTGTTCTTTTTACCAAACCACAACGCCGCCAGCATCACGCCGATGAAGCCGCCGTGGAACGACATGCCACCCTTCCACACTTCGAAAATCAGCGTCGGGTTGGCCAGGTAAGCGTGCAGATCGTAGAACAGCACATAGCCCAGGCGCCCGCCGACGATAACGCCCATCGACATCCAGAAGACCATGTCGGAGAGTTTCTCCTTGGTCCAGGTCGGGTCGAAACGGTTGAGCCGGCGCGACGCCAGCAGCCACGCACCGCCGATGCCGATCAGGTACATCAAGCCGTACCAGTGGATTTTCAGCGGACCGATGGCCAGGGCCACCGGGTCGATCTGCGGGTAAGGCAGCATTGCGACTCCTCGTTAGAGTTGAAAGCTTCAAAATTCCCGGGCGACGCTGCCACCTCAGGATTAAGCCAGGATTGTGCGGTGCGTCAGATCAGAAAATTCAAACCCACGCAGAACAGCAAAGCGGCGAACAGTCTTTTCAGCAACTTCGGCGACAGGCTATGGGCCAATCGCGCACCGAGGCGGGCGAAGACCATGCTGGTCAGGGCGATCCCCAGCAGCGCCGGCAAATAAATAAAACCGAGACTATGGGCCGGCAGCAACGGATCGTGCCAGCCCAGAATCATGAAACTTAATGCACTGGCCAGCGCGATGGGCAGACCGCACGCCGAGGACGTGGCCACTGCTTGCTGCATCGGCACGCTGCGCCAGGTCAGGAACGGCACGGTCAGCGAACCGCCGCCAATCCCGAAAATCGCCGACGCCCAGCCAATCACACTGCCGGCCACGGTCAGGCCGACTTTACCCGGCACCGTTCGGCTGGCCTTGGGTTTGACGTCCAGCATCAACTGCACGGCGATGACCAGGGCAAATACGCCGATGATTTTCTGCAGGTTTGGCCCGGAGATCGCTTCGGCTGTCAGCGCGCCGAACCCGGCGCCGAGCAGGATGCCGACGGTCATCCAGGCAAAAATCGGCCAACGCACGGCACCGCGGCGATGATGCTCGCGCACTGCGTTGACCGAGGTAAAGATGATCGTAGCCAGGGATGTGCCGACCGCCAGATGCGTCAGGATCGAGGCGTCGAAACCCTGCAAGGTGAAACTGAACACCAGCACCGGCACGATGATAATTCCGCCGCCGACGCCGAACAGGCCGGCCAGCACGCCTGCACAGGCGCCGAGCGCCAGATAGAGCAGAAATTCCATGTACGACCCCCAAAGAAGAGCGGCATGGTAACGGATGCATGGCCTTCGGCTCCACTGGATGGCGATGGATACCCGCACAATGACTGCGTAGAGTGGGCAAAAACACACAAGGACCACCTTATGTGCCTGATTGTCTTTGCCTGGCGCCCGGGCCACGCCCAGCCGCTGATCGTCGCCGCCAACCGTGACGAATTCTATGCCCGGCCCAGTCTGCCCTTGGCGCAATGGCCCGAAGCACCGCACGTCTACGCCGGTCGTGATCTGGAAGCCGGCGGCACCTGGCTCGGTGTCGGCGCCAACGGGCGCTTTGCGGCGCTGACCAATATTCGCGATCCCCATCAACCGGCCGCTCGAAAATCCCGAGGCGAACTGGTTGCACGATTTCTCAGCGGCGACATGCCGATAGATGATTATTTGGACGACGTTGTCGGACGTTCGCTCGAATATGCCGGTTTTAACCTGCTGATCGGCAATGCCAATGAACTGTGGCACTTCAATGCCCGGGAGTCTGAAGCGGTGCTGCTGCCGGCCGGGGTGTATGGGTTATCGAATGCAGGCCTGGATACGCCGTGGCCGAAGTTGCTCAAGGCGCGAGCGGCGCTGGAGGCTGTTCTGGAGGATCCGCAGCCCGAGGCGTTATTGGCGTTGCTCAGTGATTCGCAGACAGCGCCTTTTGCCGAGCTGCCGGATACCGGGGTGGGTCTGGCGACCGAGTCGTTGTTATCGAGTGTGTTTATTGCCAGCCAGAGTTATGGGACGCGGGCGAGTACGGCGTTGATTGTTCAGGCGGATGGGACGCGGCTGATGGTCGAACGGAGTTTCGGGCCGTATGGCGGGCATTTGGGGGAAGTTGAGGTCAGAATTTAGCATTGTCTGATCCGGCCTCATCGCCAGCAGGCTGGCTCCCACAGGGGATTTGCGTCAAACACAAATCCAATGTGGGAGCCAGCCTGCTGGCGATGAGGCCATCAGCGTTTTAGAGGGCTTTGACCGCCGCCGGGCTGACCATCTTCGCCAACCCAAGGTTCTTCAGCGCCAGTTGCAGCGAGCTGTGGATAACTTGCGGGTTGTCGATGGTCATCAGCTCCGCGAGCAATTCCTTGGCCTTGCTCAGGTTGATCTGACGCAGCATCCACTTCACCTTCGGCAGGTTGGTGGCGTTCATCGACAAACTGTCGAAGCCCATCGCCATCAGCAGCACCGCCGCCGCCGGGTCACCCGCCATCTCGCCGCAGATGCTCACAGGCTTGCCTTCGGCATGGGCGTCACGCACTACGGTCTGCAACGCCTGTAGCACCGCCGGGTGCAAATAGTCGTAGAGGTCGGCCACTCGCGGGTTGTTGCGGTCAACGGCCAGCAGGTACTGGGTCAGGTCGTTGGAACCGACCGACAGGAAGTCCACTTGCCGCGCCAGTTCCTTGGTCTGATACACCGCCGCCGGAATCTCGATCATCACGCCAATCGGCGGCATCGGCACGTCGGTGCCTTCGTCGCGGACTTCGCCCCACGCCCGGTGAATCAGGTGCAAGGCTTCTTCCAGCTCATGGGTACCGGAGATCATCGGCAGCAGAATCCGCAGGTTGTTCAAGCCTTCGCTGGCCTTGAGCATGGCGCGGGTCTGCACCAGGAAGATTTCCGGGTGGTCGAGGGTGACGCGAATGCCGCGCCAGCCGAGGAACGGGTTGTCTTCCTTGATCGGGAAGTACGACAGCGACTTGTCGCCGCCGATGTCCAGGCTGCGCATGGTCACCGGTTGCGGGTGGAACGCGGCGAGCTGCTCGCGATAGATCGCCAGCTGCTCTTTTTCGCTCGGGAATCGCTGGTTGATCATGAACGGCACTTCGGTGCGGTAAAGACCGACACCTTCGGCGCCGCGCTTTTGCGCCCGCGCCACGTCCGCCAGCAGGCCGGTGTTGACCCACAGCGGCATGCGGTGACCGTCGAGGGTCACGCACGGCAGGTCGCGCAGGGAATCGAGACCGAGCGCCAGTTGTTTCTCTTCTTCCACCACCTCGGCGAACTGCTTGCGCAGCACATCGCTGGGGTTGGTGTAGACCTCGCCGCGATTGCCGTCGACGATCAATTCGATGCCATCGACCTTGGCATAAGGCAGGTCGACCAGGCCCATCACCGTCGGAATGCCCATCGCCCGGGCGAGGATCGCGACGTGGGAGTTACCTGAACCGAGGACCGAAACCAGACCGACCAGCGTGCCTTCCGGCACCTCGCCGAGCATCGCCGGCGTCAGTTCTTCGCTGACCAGAATGGTTTTTTCCGGGTAGACCAGGTTCTGCTGACGCTCTTCCTGCAAGTAGGCGAGCAGACGGCGGCCAAGGTCCTTGACGTCCGATGCGCGCTCACGCAGGTAGGCGTCGTCCATCAATTCGAAACGATTGACGTGCTCAGTGACCACCTGGCGCAGCGCGCCCTGGGCCCACTGACCGGTCTTGATCACCGTGGTCACTTCGCTGCCGAGCGCCTCGTCGGCGAGCATCATCAGGTAGACGTCGAACAAGGCGCGCTCTTCGGGGCGCAACTGCGAGGCCAGTTTGGCCGACAACGCACGCATGTCGGCGCGTACGCCTTCGATGGCGGTCTTGAACAACGCGAGTTCGGCGTCGATGTCGCTGATGGTCTTGTCCGGCACCACGTCCAGATCGGCCGGTGGCAGCATGACCACCGCCGTACCGACCGCCGCGCCCGGCGAACCCGGCACGCCGATGAACTTGGCTTCCTGGATGCCTTTGCCCTGACGGCCCAGGCCTCGGATCGAACCGGTGGCCTCGGCGTGGGCGATAACCCCGGCAAGTTGCGCGCTCATGGTCACGAGGAAGGCTTCTTCACCTTCATCGAACTGGCGGCGTTCTTTCTGCTGAATGACCAACACGCCGACAACGCGGCGGTGGTGGATGATCGGTGCCCCGAGGAATGAGGCGTAGCGCTCTTCACCGGTCTCGGCGAAGTAGCGGTAGCGCGGGTGATCCGCGGCGTTTTCGAGGTTCAGGGGTTCTTCACGCGTGCCGACCAGGCCGACCAGACCTTCGTTGGGTGCCATGCTGACTTTGCCGATCGAGCGCTTGTTCAAGCCCTCGGTCGCCATCAGCACGAAGCGGTTGGTCTCGGGGTCAAGCAGGTAGACCGAGCAGACCTGGCTGCCCATGGCCTCTTTGACGCGCAACACAATAATCCCCAACGCCGCCTTGAGATCCTTGGCGGAGTTAACTTCCTGGACGATCTTGCGCAGCGTATTGAGCATGGCTCGGGGTCGAACTCCGTCGTCAGTCGCGCGCTAAAAGGCGCGGGGCAAGCTCTTTGAGAGCGCGTCGATACACCTCGCGCTTGAATGTCACCACCTGGCCCAACGGATACCAATAACTGACCCAGCGCCAGCCATCGAATTCCGGTTTACCGGTCAAATCCATCCGCACCCGCTGCTCGTTGGAGATCAGGCGCAGGAGAAACCATTTCTGTTTCTGGCCGATGCACAGCGGTTGGCTGTGGGTACGGACCAGACGTTGCGGCAAACGATAGCGCAACCAGCCCCGGGTGCAGGCGAGAATTTCAACATCTTCGCGCTCCAGACCCACTTCTTCGTTCAACTCGCGGTACAAGGCGTCTTCCGGCGTCTCCTGGGGGTTGATACCACCCTGTGGAAACTGCCAGGCATCTTGATTGATACGGCGAGCCCATAGCACCTGTCCGGCATCATTCGTGAGAATGATCCCGACATTGGGGCGGAAACCATCGGGGTCGATCACGGCAACAACCTCGCAAACGCATGTCGCCGCATTGTTCCACAAAGGTTGTGAAGGCAGCAACGAGCCGGCCAACCTTATGTGCACTCTTGTGAAAAGTCCGTATTCTGGGCGCCTTTCTACAGACTTTTCAGCGAGTAACTGCAATGCGCCTGGCTTTATTCGACTTGGACAACACCCTTTTGGGCGGCGACAGTGACCACGCCTGGGGTGATTACCTGTGCGAACGCGGCTTCCTCGACGCCGTCGCCTACAAGACACGCAACGACGAGTTCTATCAGGATTACCTGGCCGGCAAGCTGGATAACGCCGCCTACCTGAACTTTTGCCTGGAAGTGCTCGGCCGTACCGAAATGGCCACGCTGGACCAGTGGCACAGCGATTACATGCGCGACTGCATCGAACCGATCGTGCTGCCCAAGGGACTTGAGCTGCTGAAGAAGCATCGCGATGCCGGCGACAAACTGGTGATCATCACGGCGACCAACCGTTTCGTCACAGGTCCGATTGCCGAGCGCCTGGGCGTTGAAACCCTGATCGCCACCGAGTGCGAGATGGTCGATGGCCGCTACACCGGGCGCAGCACCGACGTGCCGTGCTTCCGCGAAGGCAAGGTGACGCGGCTTAATCGTTGGCTGGAAGAAAACGGGCATTCGCTGGAAGACAGTTACTTCTACAGCGACTCGATGAATGATTTTCCGTTGCTGGAACAGGTGGCGAATCCGGTGGCGGTTGATCCGGACCCGAATTTGCGCGCCGAGGCCGAGAAGCGTGGCTGGCCTGTGATTTCGTTGCGTGACTGAAATCGCCTTCGCGGGCAAGCCTCGCTCCTACAGGTCATGCGTCAATTATGAAAATGACGCAAATCCCGTAGGAGCGAGGCTCGCCTGCGAAGGGGTCAACTCGGTTTCAAGCGTTAAACAGGCTTGGCACCCATCAACCCGGCAATGGCGATAAAGCAGACGAAGCTGAACAACGCCAGGGCGAAGGTAAACTTGCCGTTCCCCGCCGGCGCCTTGCGCAACTTGTTAAGCCGCACCAACAACCAGAACCACGCCAACGCCGCAACGGTGTAAAGCACACTCGACGCCAGCAACCACGTCTGCCCCAACGGCCAGCCCACCAGATGCACCATCCACCAGCCGGTGAACGGCATGCTCAGCAATGCCAGCCCCATCAACAACCAGATGAACACCCGAGGCCGTTGCAACGTGCGGCTGCCCGCCGTCGCGTCGCCATTACGCCGAGTTCGCCAGACCCAGATCCCCAGGCCCAGCGCACAGACCAGCAGCACAACCGTCGCCACCATGTGCGCCACTTTCAGGGCGGTTAACGTTTCCATTGTTCGACTTCCTTATGACCTGCCCATCAGCGTAGCCGCTCAGCCAAGAAACAGCTGATAGGCCGGATTGTCGCTTTCGTCCCAGTACGGGTAGCCGATTTCTTCCAGCGCCGCCGGCACCAGATGACGCTCTTCGTGAGGCACTTGCAGCCCTGCGACCACACGACCGTCCGCTGCGCCGTGGTTGCGGTAGTGGAACATCGAGATGTTCCAGCGCCCGCCGAGCTTGCTGAGGAAGTTGAACAGCGCGCCCGGTCGTTCCGGAAATTCGAAGCGCAGCACCACTTCATCCACCACCTGGGCCGCGCGGCCACCGACCATGTGCCGGATGTGCAACTTGGCCAGTTCGTTGTCGGTCAGGTCCAGCACCGGAAAACCCTGCTCGGTCAGACTGGCAAGCAGCGCACTGCGCGGATCGTTTTCCGGGTGCGTCTGCACGCCAACGAAGATGTGCGCTTCGCTGCCGGTGTTGTAGCGGTAGTTGAATTCGGTGATCTGGCGCTTGCCGATGGCTTCGCAGAACGCCTTGAAACTGCCCGGCTTCTCGGGGATGGTCACGGCGATGATGGCTTCGCGGCCCTCGCCCAGCTCGGCGCGTTCGGCGACGTGGCGCAAGCGGTCGAAGTTGACGTTGGCGCCGGAATCGATGGCCACAAAGGTGTGCCCGGTGACAGCGTGCTGCTCGACGTACTTCTTGATCCCGGCCACGCCCAGGGCGCCGGCAGGTTCAGTGATCGAGCGGGTATCGTCGTAGATATCCTTGATCGCCGCGCAGATCTCGTCGGTGCTGACCGTGATCACTTCATCGACATAGTCTTTGCAGATGTCGAACGTGTACTGACCAATCTGAGCGACCGCGACGCCGTCGGCGAAGAGGCCCACGGTCGGCAGCACCACGCGCTCGCCGGCGGCCATGGCGGCTTGCAGGCAATTGGAGTCGTCCGGCTCGACGCCGATGATCTTGATTTCCGGGCGCAGGTATTTCACGTACGCCGCGATACCGGCGATCAGACCGCCGCCGCCGACCGGAACGAAGATCGCATCCAGACGCCCAGGGTGCTGGCGCAGAATCTCCATGGCCACCGTGCCCTGCCCGGCAATGGTGTGGGGATCGTCGTACGGGTGAATGTAGACGTAGCCTTTTTCGTCGACCAGTTTCAGCGAGTAAGCCAGGGCTTCCGGGAACGAATCCCCGTGCAGCACCACTTTGCCACCACGGGAACGCACGCCTTCGACTTTGATTTCCGGGGTGGTCTTGGGCATGACGATGGTGGCTTTCACGCCGAGCACTTTCGCCGCCAGGGCCAGGCCCTGCGCGTGATTACCGGCCGAAGCCGTCACGACGCCGCGCGCGCGTTCTTCATCGCTCAACTGCGTGAGCTTGTTGTAGGCCCCGCGAATCTTGAACGAGAACACCGGCTGCAAGTCTTCACGCTTGAGCAAAATACTGTTGCCCAGCCGCTCGGAGAGCTGGCGGGCAGTCTGCAATGGGGTTTCTACGGCAACGTCATAAACGCGCGAGGTGAGGATCTTTTTGACGTACTGTTCGAGCATCGGAAAGCATCACTGAGCGGGTTGGGCAGGGCCAAGGAGTCTAACCCGGCTTTCGGGCGTGCGACCACACTAAACAGGTGGTTTTACCCTCCCCGGAACGGATCATGGACCTGTAGGAGCGAGGCTTGCCCGCGAAGAGGCCGGCACATCCAGAATAAATGTTGGCAGTAAGAACGCTTTCGCGGGCAAGCCTCGCTCCTACAGGTCACGGTGGCGGTCTGCCAATCGGGCAATGACCTTCCCCGTCCCGGGGCCTATAATGCCGGGCTTTCGTTCCCCCTCTTCGGCACTTCGGAGCCCGCATGACCCAGGATCAACTCAAACAGGCAGTGGCCCAGGCCGCCGTCGACTTCATCCTCCCGAAACTCGACGACAAGAGCATCGTCGGGGTCGGCACCGGCTCCACCGCCAACTGCTTCATCGACGCACTGGCGCAACACAAAGGCGCCTTCGACGGCGCAGTCGCCAGTTCCGAAGCCACCGCCGCACGCCTCAAGGGCCACGGTATTCCGGTGTATGAGCTGAATACCGTCAGCGACCTGGAGTTCTACGTCGACGGTGCCGACGAAAGCGACGAGCACCTGAACCTGATCAAGGGCGGCGGCGCAGCCCTGACCCGCGAGAAGATCGTTGCGGCCGTGGCCAAGACCTTCATCTGCATCGCCGATGGCAGCAAACTGGTGCCGGTGCTCGGCGCGTTCCCGCTGCCGGTCGAAGTGATCCCGATGGCCCGCAGCCACGTGGCCCGCGAGCTGGTGAAGCTCGGCGGCGACCCGGTTTACCGTGAAGGCGTGCTGACTGACAACGGCAACATCATTCTGGATGTGTTCAACATGCAGATCACCAACCCGGTGGAGCTGGAGACGCAGATCAATGCGATCGTCGGCGTGGTGACCAACGGTTTGTTCGCGGCGCGTCCTGCGGACCTGCTGTTGCTGGGCACCAGCGAAGGCGTCAAAACCCTGCGCGCGCAGTAAGCCAGACGCAAAACCCGTGTAGGAGCCGGCTTGCTGGCGATTGCGGTATGACATTCAACATTTAGATTGACTGTCGCACCGCTATCGCCAGCAAGCCGGCTCCTAC